>DASXNC010000177.1:0-4145 GCA_036495325.1 Steroidobacteraceae bacterium | reverse complement strand
AGTGGGGAGAAATCCGAGTCGCCGCTGATGATGACGAACGTGTCGACGTGCGGTTTGGTGTAGCAGAGATCGAGCGCATCGACGACCATGCGGATGTCCGCGGAGTTCTTGCCCGACTGCTTGACGTGGGGGATCTCGATGAGCTCGAAGCCGGCCTGGTGCATGCCGGATTTGAACTCCTTGTAGCGCTCCCAGTCGCAGTACGCCTTTTTGACCACGATCGAGCCCTTGAGGAGCAGCCGCTCGAGCACGCGCTGGATGTCGAAGCGCGCATAGCGCGCGTCGCGGACGCCGAGCGCGATGTTCTCGAAATCGCAGAACAGCGCGAGGTTCGCGGTGTCGGGTACGGCGCTCACGGGCTCACCGGTGTGAGGGTGGGCGGCTCCCCGAGATCGAGCCGCCTCTCGAGCGGCACGCAGAAGATGTCGATCGAGCTCGTGCGGCCGCGCAGCGTCATTGGCGGCAACTCGACCGCGTGCACATCGACGCCGCGCTCATCGAGCGAGCGCTTCACGGTGCCCGAGAACACCATCTCGCCGGCGCGCGCGCGCTGGCAGAGCCGCGAGGCGATGTTCACCGCATCGCCGATCAACGTGTAGTTCATGAAGCTCGACGACCCGACGTTGCCGGCGACCACGTCGCCCTCGTTGATGCCGATGCCGAGGCCGGTCTCGATCTGATGGCGATCCCGCCAGGAGTCTGCGAGGTCGCTGAATCGCTCGAGCATCTCCTGCGCCGCGAGCACGGCACGCGCCGGACTGTCGCCCTGCTCGAGCGGAACGCCGAAACCTACCATCAAACAGTCGCCTGCCATGTGGAATACCGTGCCCTCGTGGCGAAAGGTGATCTCGGTGAGCAGCGAGAAGTACTCGTTGAGAAGCGGCACGACCTCATGAGGGTTCAGCCGCTCGGCGATGCCCGTGAATCCGCGCAGATCGGCGAAGAGCACGACCGCGCGAGTGCGGATGTCGGAGGAGGCGAGCAGGCTGTCCCGCAGCTCCGCGTTGCCGAGGATCCGATCGGCGAGCTGCGGCGAGACGTACCGCCGGAACGTGCGGCGGACCTCCTCGTGCCGCATGATCTCTGCCTTGAGCGCCGCGTCGGCCGCCTTGCGGCGCGCCGAGGCGAGACGTGCGAGCGCCTCGAGGCGCGTGAGCAGAAGCTCTCGCGAGACCTGGCGTGTGACGAAGTCGTCGGCGCCCGCTTCGAACGCCTCGACGCGCAGCCGGGAGGTACGGCTGACAATGATCACCGGCAGAAGCATGGTCGCCGGGTGTTCCTTCAGCGCGCGGCAGAGTGCGAGCGCATCGAGCTCGGCGCAGTCCGCGTCGAGGAAGATCAGGTCCGGCGCGTTCTGTTCGAGGTGGGCGATCACCTCGGCGGCGGTCGCGATCGGGTGCATTTCGAAGGGCTGACCGGCGATCCACTCCTGGAAGACAGGCTGCATGGCCGCGCATTCCCCGGCCGCAAGCACGCGAAGAGGCGCATCGCGACGGACAAGACGACTGTTCTCAATGCTGTTCTTCATTTCACCTCGCTGCGGGTCAATTCTCCCCCGGATCCCGCGGCGCCGTCGAGTTCGCGGCCGGCTGGCTCCGATGTGGCCCCCTCTTCGGGCAGGCCGGAGCGCGAATCGATGGTCTCGAGTCGGTCAATGAGCTGATCGACGAGCCGTCCGAGAAATTCCACTTCGATAGGGGACATCGAGGCGAGGAGAAACCTCGACATCCGCTCCATGTCCGGCACGAACGAGCGGCAGGTGGACCAGCCCTTGGCTGTCAGGCGCAGCATCTTGCGCCGCCGGTTCTGAGGATCGCGCCGCTCGGTGATTCGACCCTGGCGGCGCAGCGTCGCGACGGAGCGGCTCACGTTCATCGGGTGCATGCCGGTCGCCTCGCAGAGTTCGTGTGCTGCAGCTTCGGATGCGGAGGCGAGCGTGACGAGCACGCGCGAATCGTTGATCGTGAGATGGTAGCGCTCGGCGTAGCGCGAGAAGAATGGCCGATTGATGAGATTCGTGAGCTTCATCAGCCGGTACCAGACCGACCTCTGCGACAGGGCGGGTTGTGAGAGTGCCGTCGATGAAAGCGCGGGCCGCGAAAGCGCCGCACCGCCGAGCACAGATGCGCGGGGCTTCCTGCCATAGGTGACGGCGGTCCCGGAGGCGGCCGCGACATCCCGCCCGCGAGTAGGCGCTTTCGCTGTTTCCGATCGTTCGGCTTTGCGCATCTTGTAAGGGCTTCTTCGGTCCGCGATTATACGTCGGCATTTCCGCTCGCGAGAACCCATGCAGCCGAGATTCAGCGACAAGGCCGTCCTCGTCACGGGGGGCAATAGCGGCATTGGCCTCGCCTCGGCGCAGGCGTTCGCGGCCGAGGGCGCGCGCGTCGTCGTTACCGGGCGCGATACGGCCACGCTCCGCGATGCGGCCGAGTCCGTGCGTGGGCTGCTCGCCGTCCGCTCCGACACCTCGGTCCTCGGTGAGATCGACGAGCTCATGGGCGAAGTCCGCGCGAAGCTCGGGCGACTCGATGTGCTGTTTGTGAATGCCGGGGTCGGCGCCTTTCTGCCGGTCGAGAAGGTCACCGAGGAGGACTGGGACCGGCTCATGGCCGTCAACCTCAAAGGCGTCTTCTTCACGGTTCAGAAGGCTCTCCCGCTGATGGCCCGCGGCGCTTCGATCGTGCTCAACTCATCGATCGGGGGCAAGCGCGGCATGCCGACCGGCTCGATCTATGCGGCGAGCAAGGCCGGCGTGAGCGCGCTCGGCCGCAACTTCGCGGCCGAGCTTGCCGGGCGGGGGATTCGCGTCAATGTCGTGAGTCCGGGTCCGGTCGAGACGCCGATCATGAATCGCACGACCGGGCTCACGGCTGCCATGCTCCCGGCCCTGCGCAAGCAGATGGTGCAGAACATACCCATGCAGCGGATCGGTGCTCCCTCCGAGGTGGCGCGCGCCGTGCTCTTTCTGGCCTCGGAGGAGGCCTCGTTCATCACCGGCATCGACATGCTCGTGTCGGGCGGGGCTGCTGCATTCTGAGACTCGCGCGCACGAGCGCGAGTTCCCGTTGGCGGGACAGGCGCGCTCACACGACCCGATGATCGCTCACAGGAGCAGATGACAAGGACATGACGACTCAACGACACGCGCTCTCTGTGACCCGCGCAGAGAATTTTGCCGCCTGGTACCAGGCGATCGTGGGAGAGGCCGACCTCGCCGAGGAATCGGGCGTGCGCGGCTGCATGATCATCCGCCCCTGGGGGTACGGCGTCTGGCAGCGGATGCAGGAGTTGCTCGACCGGCGCTTCCGCGAGACGGGCCACGAGAACTGCTATTTTCCGCTCTTCATCCCTCTCAGCTACATTGCGAAGGAAGCCGAGCACGTCGAGGGCTTTGCCAAGGAAATGGCGGTCGTCACTCATCACCGTCTGAAGAAGATCGACGGGGTGCTGCAGCCCGATCCGGACGCGAAGCTCGAGGAGCCGCTCGTCGTGCGACCCACGTCTGAGACGGTGATCGGGGCGGCTTTCCAGCGCTGGATCCGCTCGCACCGCGACCTGCCGCTGCTCCTCAATCAATGGGCGAACGTCGTCCGCTGGGAGATGCGGCCGAGACTCTTCCTGCGCACCGTGGAATTCCTGTGGCAGGAGGGCCATACCGCGCATGCGACGGCCGAGGAGGCGCTCGAGGAGACGCGGCGCATGCTCGAGGTCTATCGCTCTTTTGCCGAGGGCTCGCTCGCGATGCCGGTCGTCGCCGGCGAGAAGCCACCGCACGAGCGCTTCCCGGGCGCCGAGAGCACGTTCTCCATCGAGGCGATGATGCAGGACGGCAAGGCATTGCAGGCCGGTACCGCGCACTATCTCGGTACGAACTTCTCAAGCGTGCAAAACATCCGCTTTCAGACCGAGCGTGGCGATCTCGCGCTTGCGTATACGACGAGCTGGGGCGCGACGACGCGTCTCGTCGGCGGCGTCGTCATGACGCACGGCGACGACGATGGTCTCAAGCTTCCGCCGATCATCGCGCCCCGCCAGATCGTGATCGTTCCAATCCTGCGCGACAAACCCGAGGACGCCTCGGTCATCGAGTACTGCGAGACTCTCGCGCAGGAGCTCGGTGCTACGGTTGCCTTCGGCGAGGC
>DASXNC010000176.1:0-3392 GCA_036495325.1 Steroidobacteraceae bacterium | reverse complement strand
GATGGGCTTCTACGTCACGGGAGTCGGCGGATCGACGGTGCCCAGCGTCGCCGTCGTGAAGGACTTCACGTTTGTCGGTGTGCAGTTCAATCATGCCGAATTCCTGGTCGGCGGCAACGAGATGGGTGCCGCGGTCGGGCTGCTCGGGCAGAACCTGCTCCATACCGTCGACGTCGAGTACGACCTCGCGAATGGGGTCATCCGCCTTTTTCGGCCGAAGGATTGCGGAGACACAGTTCTGGCCTACTGGGCCGCATCGCGGCCTCTCGGCGCGATCGAACTGCGGCACCCGACGCCGATTCAGCCTCACATCATCGGACCCGCATCCGTGAACGGCGTCGAGATACGTGTCCTGTTCGATACCGGATCGCCCACGTCCATCCTGTCGCTGCGAGCCGCGAAGCGCGCCGGGCTCACGCCGAGCAGCCCTGGCGTGACGCCGGCAGGGGCGACCCATGGTATCGGGCGGGGCTCGATGCGTGTGTGGAACGCGCCGATCGAGAGCTTCAAGATCGGAGGGGAGGAGATCAAGCACACGCGGCTGCTCATTGCTGATCTGGATCCTTCCATCGCCGACATGCTGATCGGTGACGATTTCTTCCTCTCGCACCGCATCTACGTCGCCAATGGACAGCGAAAGCTGTACTTCACGTACAACGGCGGATCGGTTTTCGTGCTGATCCCCGATCTCCCGCCTTCGGGTCCTTCGCCGCCGAACGCGTCTGCCGCGAATGCCGGAACCGGGCCCAACGGGGCGCCTCCCGGCGCGGCTGTCCCGGCGATAGGAGCGAATACCCAAACACCGAGCGCCGCGCCAGTCTCGGCGGATGAGCCCACCGACGCGGCAGGGTTCATGAGGCGCGGGACAGCCTTTGCGGCGCGCAGAGATTTCGTGCACGCGCTGGCCGATCTCACGCGCGCGTGCGAGCTCGCGCCCGCGGAGGCGGAGTACTTCTATGAGCGGGGTCGGGTGCGCTTCCAGGCTCGACAGGTAGACCTCGCATTGCAGGATTTCAACCACGCGCTCGAGCTCAAACCGGAGTACGCCGCAGCGCGTCTCCTACGTGCCCAGCTGAGACGGGGCATGCATGCCGATGTGACGAGTGACCTCGATGCGCTAGACCACCTCGTGCCGCCGCAGGACGACATGCGCCTTGCCCTGGGTGTCTTGTATGAGTCCGGGCACGGGTATGTCGCAGCGGTGCATCAGTACGACCTGTGGATCGAGTCGCACGGCCATGATGTGCTGCTCGTTACCGCGCTCAATGATCGGTGCTGGGCCCGCGCCGAGGCAGATCGGGACCTCGATCAGGCGCTGAAGGACTGCAACGCGGCGCTGCGCCTGAGCAAAAAAGCCGCTCCGATTCTCGACAGCCGGGGACTCGTGTACCTGCGGCGCGGCGAGCTCGACCGGTCGATCTCGGATTACAACGCTGCACTCGCGCTGCGACCGAACCAGGCCGACTCGTTGTACGGGAGAGGGCTCGCGGAGATGCGCAAGGGTCTGCGTCAGGCAGGGCAGGCCGATCTCGAGGCAGCCCGCGCTCGCGATGCGCAGATTGCGGAACGGTACGCCGGTTTGGGGCTTACGCCCTGAGAGCTCCGGCATGCCCTCTAAGGCGCCTGCGTGCCCTTCCGCCCCGGCGCGCCCGCGATCGATGCCGCTCTCGGGCTGAGCGGGACGCCGCGGTGCGGCGCGTACATGCTCCCGTCGTAAACCATCGTCAGTTTCTCGGATGCGACCGTATCGACTGCTTGTGCAATGGCTAGCGATATGCAGCGCCGCTCGCGCGCGACCGCGCGCAGATCACCGCTCGAAAAGAGATCTCCGCACACTTGCAACGCGGCGCCTGCGATACGCTGTAGCAGCCTTCTCGCATCCAGCGGTGAGGCCAAGTTCAAATCCGCGAAGCTAACCACGACGCGCGGCACATCGTCGGGCTCGGGCAGCGTGTCCGCCGCGGGTGCGCCTCGGGCCAGGGACACTGCAGCGAGCGTCGCGGCGGCCAGCAGTCCTCCTCGCGCGATCGTCGGTCCAACTCGCAAGGTCATCATGTGGGCTCTCCTGTTTGAATCGTGATGCTGCAGGCTACCGGCAACCTCCAGAGCAGTCCCGATACGGAAGGAAAGAAGCGCACCGATCTGTTTGAAAGGCTGACCAGTACGGAGGCAATCTGATTCCAACCGTGATGCCCTCATGCCGCAAAGCTGCGTTATTCGGACCGGCGCAGCCGTGCTGGTGCGTCGGCCATGACAGTTCGGCGTGGGCTCGCGGAGGTGTACGTGACAGCAGGCATGGCGTGCGCTAGCGTGCTCGACGGCGCACATCCTGGCCGCAGGCGGCCGAGGCGGAGGCATGTTTCAGATCGTGAGAAGCTCCCCGAAGCCGCTGGGCGATCAACTCGTCGAGGAGGTCGGCCGGCTCATCGACTCGGGGCGGCTCACTGAATCTTCCCGGCTACCGTCCGTTCGGGATCTGGCGCGCCGCCTCGGCGTCAGTGTCTACACCGTCACGACCGCCTTCGAGCGCCTGCAGGCGCGCGGCCTCATAGAGTCTCGGCCGGGCTCCGGGCATTTTGTCGCTCGGCGATTCGTCCACGAGGCGACACCGAGAGTCGAGCTCGGATTCCCACCGACCGCCGACCCTGCACTGCGCTTCGCTCGCAGCACGCGCGATCCGAGCGTCGCCGTGCCGGCGGGCGCGGGTCTGCTGCCTCCGCAATGGCTCGAGGACGTGATCTCGCCCTCGGCGCTCTCACGGTTCTGGCGAAATGGTGGGATCGGCGTTCCGGCGCCAACGCAGGGCGACCCGCTGCTGCGCGATCTTCTCGTCGAGCGGCTGCGGCGGGCCGCGGTTCCAGCCGCCCCGGGGGGCGTGTTGATCACGTTCGGCGCTTCGCATGCCTTCGATCTGATCGCCCGGCGGCTCCTTTCACCCGGCGACACCGTGCTGGTGGACGATCCCGGCTATTTCGTGCTGCTCACGCAACTCAAGGCTCATCGTTTGAATCTCGTGCCGGTGCCGAAGGCCGCAGAGGGGAGCGATCTCGGCGTGCTCGAGGACATGGCGCGGCTGCATCGACCCCGGATGTTCTTCACGCAAACGCTGCTGCACAATCCGACGGGTATCACGGCCTCCGCTTCGAACTGCCACGGCATTCTGAGCATCGCGGAGCGCTACGACTTTCTCATCGTGGAAGATCACGTCTACACGGACTTCGGTTCGCCGCACCTCGTTTCGCTCGCACAGATCGATGAGCTGCGTCGCGTGATCTATGTCGGCAGTTTCACGAAGGTTCTGAGCCCGGCGATCCGGCTCGGCTTCCTGGCAGCCTCGAACGAGCTGGTCTCCCCGCTCGCGGACGAGAAGATATTGACTGTGCTCTCGGGCT
>DASXNC010000175.1:0-2668 GCA_036495325.1 Steroidobacteraceae bacterium | reverse complement strand
ACGCCCACTTCGCCGCTCACGCTCGTGACGTGAAGCGACCCCGAACGGCCGCTCCCCTTCAAATGAATCCCGCCACTCACGGTTTTGACTTCGTTGTTTCCGGAGCCGAGCTCCGCGTCGATTCCGCCGCTCACGGAATGCAGATTCTGGGCGCCGGCAACGCCGCGCGATGTGATGTCGGCGCTCACGGCCGAAGCGTTCACCTCACTCGCGCGAGGCACGTGCACCTCGAGTCGCGCCTCACCGCCTTCGGACGACTCCCCTGAGCCACGCGTGATCCTGACGCTCGTGCGGCCGGCCTCGCTCTTTACCTCCAGCTGCCGAGAGTCGCCTTCGACATCGGCGGTCACGGCGACCTCCGGCTTGTCCCATCCCGTGATCTCGATCCGGCCCGCGACATCACTCACGTCGACCGCACCGCGTGGATCGGCCGAGACCTGCTTCTCAACTGTTCTCGCCTGAGCGGCCCCGAACGCGAAGGATGCGGCGATCGCCGCGAATGCCAAGGGAAAGGTGCGCATGTTCAACTCTCTCCACTGCCGGTGCCCGCTTCCTGGACGGCCGTCAGCACTCGCATCTCGTCCTGATAGGTATCGATCAATAGTTCCTGCAACAGTGCGTTCGCCGGCTCTCGCCCCAGCGCCTGCTGAATCTGCTGCATCGATCGATGGATCGTCGCGAGGCTCGCGAGCACCTGCTGGCGCGTCTGCGGCGGAAGGGTCTTCAAGCGCTCATCGAGCGAGGCGAGCAGTGCCGCCCGCTCGGCGAGGTAGCGCGGATCGGTGATGAATGAGGCAGGAAGCTCCTCGCCCGTCGCGCTCGTTGCCGGACGTGGCTGATGGGCAACGCGCTGTCCGTCAGCGTGCGGATGTCCGCCCTGCAGAATGAGTCGGTCGACAGAAATGCCCGCAGCCACTGCCACCACGGCCGCCGCGATCGCCCCGAGCCATGCAACCGAGCGCCGAGACCGCCACGAAACCGCAGGGGTGATTTCCTGCGACCCACCCGGGGGACTTGCCGCGGCGGTACGGCTGTCCGACAGCGCACCGCTCTCGCGCAGCCGCGCCTCGAGCGCCGGCCACCCGTCCCGCGGCGGCGGAATATCGCGCGGCAGCTCGCCGAGGCGTGTGATCTTGGTCGGGACAGGGTCGCTCATGGATGAGCCTCCGGATAGAGCTTGGCGCGCAGAAGCGCGCGGGCCCGATGCAGCTGTGCCTTGCACGTGCCCTCGGCGACACCGAGCATCTGCGCAGTCTCGCCATGCGTGTAGCCATAGATGCCGGACAGCACGAGTACATCGCGCGCGCCGTCCGGCAGGGAGGCGATGGCCGCCTCGATCTCGCCGACCTCGACCGGCGTGTCGAGCGTCCACTCGCCGCCCACATCCGGCTCCTCGGACTGAGGCGTCAGCTCGATCTGCTCGGAGGGCCGCCGGCGCCGGCCTAGCACAACGTTCACGGCGATGCGGTGCAGCCATGTCCCGAAACTGCTCCGTACCTCGAAGCGCCCGAGGGCGCGCCACGCATTCAAGAACGCCTCCTGAGTGCAGTCGTCCGCTTCGGCTGGGTGGCGGGTGAGTCGAAGGCACAGCCCGTAGACTCGCCCGACGTGGTCCCGATAAAGCCGCTCGAACGCGCGCACGTCGCCATTCCGGGCGCGCTGCAGGAGCCCCGCCTCCCAGTCGACTCGCTCTGTGTGTGCAGCTGAGCCCATCCGACCAGTTAGACTGCGCCGATCGGGCTGCGGTTTAAACCGCGCGCAGGAACAAGCGCATGCGACTGCTTTACATCGACATCGATACCCTGCGGGCCGATCATCTCGGCTGTTACGGCTATCACCGCCGCACGAGCCCGAACATCGATCGGATCGCCGCCGATGGGATCCTGTTCGAGAACGTCTACGCCTCGGACACCCCGTGCCTGCCGAGCCGTACGGCTCTGCTCACGGGACAGTTCGGCATCCACAACGGCGTGGTGAATCACGGCGGGACGGATGCCGATCCGGTGATCGACGGCGCCGACCGCGGATTCTTCTCTCGCCTGCACCTCGACTCTTTTCCGAACCGCCTGAAGCAGGCCGGCCTCAAGACGGTCACCGTGAGCTCCTTTGCCCATCGGCATTCGGCTTTTCACTGGCACGCCGGCTTCGACGAGACGTACAACGTCGGCAAATACGGCATGGAGAAAGCCGATGAAGTCTTCGCCCTCGCGGCCGACTGGCTCAAGCGACACGGCCGCGAGGACAGCTGGTTCCTGCACGTGCACCTGTGGGACCCGCACACCCCCTACCGCACGAGCCTCGAGTACGGCGAGCCCTTCGCGGGAGCGCCCCTTCCCGCGTGGCTCACCGAGGAAGTCCGCGCACGGCACTGGGAAGGCTGCGGGCCTCACAGCGCGCAGGAAGGGCGCGGCTTCGCACCGAACGAGTACGACCGCGTCCACTACCCGCGCCAGCCACAGGAGATCCCTGACATGGCGGCCGTGCGAACCATGTTCGACGGGTATGACACGGGCGTGCTCTACGCCGATGAGTACGTCGGGCGCCTGCTTGAGCTTCTGGCCGAGATCCACGTCGAAGATGACACCGCGATCATGATCTCAGCGGATCACGGCGAGACGCTCGGCGAGCTCAATGTTTACTGCGATCATCAGACGGCCGACGAGTACAC
>DASXNC010000174.1:0-2106 GCA_036495325.1 Steroidobacteraceae bacterium | reverse complement strand
GCCTGCGTCGGGCGAAGCCCCTTGAAGCGGTAGAGGTGGGAGCCTCCGAACGAGCCTGCCGAGGCAAGATCGGCCGGCCGCCCCGCCCGAACGACGAGCTCCGCCCCCGCGACGCCCACGTGCAACGTCACGTCCTCGAGGTCCTGCCAGCGGATGTTGCTCACGTCGAACCCGCCGAGCAGCCGGCGCGTAATCCACACCAGCCTGCCGCTCGTCGCTGCGACGAGCAGGCGGCGGTGACGGAGTGCGAAGAGCCGCCGCTGCACGGCCCAGGCTTCGAGGGTCTCCGCCGGAATGAGGACCGCACGGAGACTCGCGAGTGCGCCGCTCAGCCCGGGCTCATCAATCGCGAGGCTTGCATCGGACCTTGGCGGCTGTGCGCTCATGACGAGGCGACTGGCGCCGCTACTTGAGAGGAGGCGCTGGCGCGGGAGCGGCGCTGGGCTGCGGCGCGGGAACGACCCTGGGTCCCGGCGCCGGAGCGGCGCTCTGCCCGGGCGCAGCGGAGGACGGCGCCGTGCCCTGGGGTCCGCCCGTCCCCGCCGGGGCTCCCCGCGCAGCCTGTCCGGGTGCCGAGTGAGTCGCCAGCAGATTGCGCAGCTCGCGCAGCTTCATCTTGATGGCGCCGGCGTTCTCGGGACCCATGCGGATCAGCGTCTTCTGGCCGGCGGAGAGCGCCTCGAGCTTGGGATCCGCGTACAGGTACATCACGTTCGGCTGCACGAGCTCGATCGGGCCCTGCACGTCGGGTGTCTCGAGCAGATGATCGATCACCTCGATGACCCGGTCGTTGAAGTATTCGGTCGGATAGCCCAGGTCCTCGTAGGCCTGCTGAAAGAGCGGATAGAACCGAAAGTAGACCGCCGCGAGCGCGTTCGCATCCACCGTTTTGACGAGATCGACGAACGGTCCGTAGCGCTTGAAGTTGTCCGGATTGAGCGTCAGATGATCGGCCGTGCCGCTCACCTCAAACTCTCCCGACGTCGACTTGACCGGGCGCACGTCCACCGCGACCTTCTTGCGCGGCAGATTGTCGATCGTCGCGACGACGTGGCGGATTATGTTCTGCGGGACCAGGAATTTCTCGATACCCGCGCCGTTCGGGATGCCGGTCAGCGCGCTCGCGATCGGCTGATCGCTGTCCTTGAGCTCGGGAAGCGGCGGCGCGGCATTCTGCTTCGATGCCGGCACCGGATGTTCGATCGCCGGCTCGCTCGGAGCGGGAGCCGCTGGGTGGACCTGCGGCGGCGGCGCAGCAACCTGAACTGGCCCGCGCACCGCGTAGAAATAGTAAAGAGCGCCGATTCCCGCCAGGACGACGGCGGCTGCGCCCCACATGATCGGCTTTTCGGATGTCATCGTATTCCCTTCTCGGATGCGCGCCTGGTTTGAGGCGCGCGAGAGCGGGGCGGTTCGCGCCTGCCCAGCCCGCCTTACGCCGGGCGCACTACCGACGCGCGCGCGACGCCGCGCGTGAATGCCCAGTCAAGGAGCCGGCTCGCGAGACCCCCTCCGAGGCTCGCCCCCGTCACATCGGCCAATCGATACTCCTCGTCGCGGAGAATGGCCCGCGCGGCGCGGATGCCGCTCCGCACCGCAGGTCCGATGCCCTCGCACATGTCGCGAGTCGCGAGCCCCGCCGCATCGCCGGTCACAAAGGCGTCGTCGATCCTGACGGTGCTGACGTTCCCGCGCAGATAATAACTGTAACCCGCCGGCTCGTAGCGCGCGCCTCGGGCAAGACTGCGTCCGAGTCGCTCGGTGAGGCGCGCCCAGTGCGCTTTGATATCGTCGCCGCTGTGCTTGATCCGCTCCGCCATGCCGCCGATGCCGACATTGAGCCAGCCGTTCGCCTTCGGGACATACCAGGAGTATCCGGGTAGCCCGTTCTCAAAGAACCACAGATGGCAGTCCGGGTCCTGCCACTCATACGGGAACTCGTGCTCGAGCGTCACCGTCTGCAGCTCGGTCGCCCTCGGATTCGCGTCACGAAAGAGCGTCCTGTAGACCGGGCAGCGCGTGCCGCAAGCCCCGATCAGGTAGCGGCAGCGGTAGGTGTCATCGATCGAGTAGCCTCCGCCCGGCTCGCGGCGGATGGATCGCACG
>DASXNC010000173.1:0-4089 GCA_036495325.1 Steroidobacteraceae bacterium | reverse complement strand
TTCGGGCCTTCTCCGAAGGTCACGTCGGCGACGGACTTGAGCGGCACCACCCTGCCGCCGACTGCCGGCACGGGCAGGTTCTCGATCGTCTCGATGCTGCGGCGCGAGCCTTCAGTCAGGCTCACGCGAATCGGGATCTGACGGTCGGGCAGATCGAATTTGGCGCCGTTCTGCGGCAGATCGCCGATCGTCGCAATGCGGATCGTCTCACTGATGCTCTGCACCGTGACGCCGAGTGAGGCGGCGAGATCGAAGCGCGGACGGATGACGATCTCCGGCCGCTGCAGATCACCGTTGACTCGCGGGTCGCGCAGCTCCGGCATCCGTCGCATCGCGGTGATCACGCGTTGCGCACCGCGCTCGACCGCCTCCGAATCATCTCCCGTCAGGTAGAGCGTGAGATCGCGCGAACCGCCTCCGCCTGACTGGTTCTGGAAGGACATCTGCGCATCGGGGATCATCCGCAGCTGCTTCATCACGTCCTTCTCGAACTGCGGCGCGAGGAGCTTGCGCTCCGAGACCGGCTTCAACTGGACGTAGAGTGTCGCGAGGCGCACGTCCCCATTCGAGCCGATGTCCTCGACCACGCTTTCAACCTCGGGGCGCTTGGCGAGCACCCGGTCCGCCTCCGCAGAGACGGCTGCGGTCTGCCCGAGCTGCACGCCCGGGGGCAGCTCGATGTTGAGCTGGGAGCTGCCATAGTCGTCCTGGGTCGAGAATGCGCGCGGTACGAGCGAGAGCGCAAAGAGCGACAGCGCGAAGAAGGCCGTGCCGGCTGCGAGCGTCTTCCAGCGATGCTCGATGCACCAGCCGAGCACGCGTAAGTACCAGGCCATCACGGGTCCGTCCTCGTGCACGGCGACCCGCTCGCCCTTCAAGGTGTACGCGGCGATCACTGGGGTGACGAGCCGCGCGACGAGCAGCGAGAAGAACACCGCCGCGGCGACCGTCAGGCCGAACTGCTTGAAGAACTGGCCGATGATGCCGCTCATGAAGCTCACCGGCAGGAACACCGCGATGATGGCCGCCGAGGTCGCGACCACCGCAAGACCGATCTGATCGGCCGCGTCGAGCGCGGCGCGAAAGCCGCTCTTGCCCATGCGCATATGGCGCACGATGTTCTCGATCTCGACGATCGCATCGTCCACCAGGACTCCGGCGACGAGCGACAGCGCGAGCATGCTGATCTGATTGAGCGTGAACCCCATCCACTGCATGAACGCGAACGTCGGGATCGCGGCAAGCGGGATGGCGAGCGCCGAGATGATCGTGGCTCGGGTGTCGCGCAGGAAGAGCCACACGACGGCCACGGCGAGCAGCGCGCCCTCGATCAGGGCCTCGAGCGCCGAGCGGTACATGCGCTTGGTGAGCTCGACCGAGGTGAACACGCGAGTGATCTTCGCCTCGGGGTAATCCTTGCCGACCTTCGCGAGCTCGTCCTCGACGAGCTTGAGTACCGTCACGTCGGAGGCGCCCTTGCTCTTCAACACGGCGAACATCGTCGCGGGCCGGCCGTTCAAGCGCTCGACGCTGCGCACCTCCGCATAGCCGTCGTGCACGTCGGCAATGTCCCTCAGGCGCGCCGTTCCACCATTCGGCAGCGCGATCTCGGTGTCACCCAGATCGACCGCGCTGCGCGCCCCGCCGAGCACCCGGATCGACTGCTCGCCGCCTGCGAGGTCAACGCGCCCGCCGGGCGCATCGAGATTGAGCTGGCGCAGCTGACTGTTCACTTCCACGGCGGTCAGGCCGAGTGCCTGCATGCGCGCCGGATCGAGGTCCACGCGGATCTGGCGATCGACGCCGCCGCCGCGTGAGACCTGCGCAACGCCGGGAACCCCGAGCAGCCGCTTCGTGACCGTATCGTCGATGAACCAGGAGAGCTGCGCCTCGCTCATCTGCGTGGTGCTCACCGCGAAGTACGCTATCGGCCCGCCCACCACGTCGACGCGCCGGACGATCGGCTCATCGATCCCTTCGGGCAGATAGCTGCGGATCTTCGCGACCGCATCGCGCACGTCCGTCACTGCGCGGTCGATCGGCGTGCCGATCTGGAATTCGATATCGGTCGTCGCCAGCCCCTCGTCGGCAATCGAGCTGATGGTGTGGACGTTGCCGATGCTCGCGACGGCTCCCTCGACCCTGCGAATGATCTGCGTCTCGATCTCGGTCGGTGCAGCTCCGGGCTGCGTGACCGTCACTTCGACGAGCGGATAGTCGATATCCGGATTCTGATTGATGGGCAGCTCGACGAACGCGACGATGCCGACGATGAACAGCACCGCGAACAGGACGATCGGCGGCACCGGGTGCCGGATCGCCCACGCCGATATGTTTTTCACGGGCCGCTCGTCTCTTGAGCGATCGCCACGCGCTCCCCCGGTCTCAGGAAGGCGGCTGCGGTCATGACCACCTGCTCGCGGCCTGTGAGTCCGGAGCCGATGACGACGCCTGCGGAAGTCGTGTCCGTGACCCGGACCGGCCGGCGCTCGATCTCGTGGTTCGCACCGATGATGTAGACGAAGGCGCCCTGCTCATCGGACAGCACCGCCGTCTGCGGCAGGACCGGGCGCTCCCCGCGCCCGACGACCACGTCTCCTCGGGCGAAGGCGCCCGGCCTCAGCTCCGGGTCGGAGTCGAGCGCCACCCGGATCTCGCCGAGTCGTGTCTGCGGATCAATGATCGCACCGAGCAGGCGCACCCGACCGGGGAAAGGCTTGTCGATGCCCGTCAAATGGATGGCGGCCGGTTGGCCGACGCGAAGCGACGGCATGTCCTGCTCGGCGACCTGTCCGCGCATCTCCATCTCCCCGGCCCTGGCCAGCCGGAAGAGCGCCGTGCCGCCCGGGGTTGCGATCTGGCCGACCTCCGCCGAGCGCGTGAGCACGAGACCATCGACTGGCGCGCGTACCTCAGTGTGCGAGAGGCGGGCCTGGTATTCCGCGAGCTGCGCGGCGGCCACTTTCACTTCGGCAGCAGCGGTTGCGGCCGCGGCGCGGCGCTTCTGGATGTCCTCGGCGGAGAGCGCTCCGGCCGACCTCACCGCCTCGGCGCGCGCATACTCCGCTTCGGCGAGCTCGGCGTTCGCGCGGGCCTCATCGAGCGAGGCGGCGAGCCGCTCCACCTGCGGTCTGAGAATGGAGTCGTCGAGGCGCGCGAGCGCCTGGCCCTTGCGGACGTGCTCGCCGGCCTCGACGTACACCGCGGTGATGCGGCCGGTCTCTCCCTCGGTCCCGATCGGCAGGTCGTAGCGCGCGAAGATCGCGCCCGTGAAGCTCACCGTTGCCGTCACTGATGCGAGGCCCGGTGCCCTCGCGCTGACGAGCGGCACCGCCCCGGCGGCGCCTTGCGGCGGGGCGCTGCTCTGGCCCGTATAGCGGATCGCGGCCAGGATCGCGAGCAATGCAATTGCAAGGCCGACTCCGATCGCGACCCAGCGATTGAGGCCGGGCTCCCGAGGAGGACCAGCAGTCAACTCGTCCGACGTGCCGGGTACCGGCTCCGGGGATGGCGGCGACTGCAGGTCTCGCCCCTCCGGCTGCTCGCGCGCAGGCTCGCCATCGCGCAGCGACCTCTCGTCGGTCGCGGGCGGGGAAACGCCTCCGGCATCGCCCGTCTCGCGCTCCGGCCGAGCGCCAATTTCGTGCACGTTCCCTGCACGATCGCGGCCGATCCAGCTCACATTCTCGCCATCTGCCGGATCGGGTTTCACTTCCCGTTGAGCGCTCACGACGTCCTCATAAGTCCAGGTCCGGCCGGGGGATGGCCGTAGGTCTCATGGTGTTGTATATAACTACAACACGTGCCCGGGGTCAAGCAATCCTGCTAGGACGCGAGCTGCCGGGAGAAGGTTGCCACGTCGGCGGTGGAAAAGAAGACATCGAGCTCGGCGAGCTCGGTCGACAGGGAGGCGATGAGGGGCGTCAATCGTTCGACCGGAGCTGCCGCTGTCTCGGATTCGACGAGCGCCGCGAGATCGCGCAGCCGGCTGGCGCCGATGTTCTCGCTCGCCCCGCGCAATTTGTGCGCCGAGCGGCGGAGCCGCTCCCGATCGAGGGCCGGCAGCGCACGCTGCATCTCCCCGAGGGC
>DASXNC010000172.1:0-5388 GCA_036495325.1 Steroidobacteraceae bacterium | reverse complement strand
CGCGCTTGCTCGGGTACGGAGAAGCTGTCGCTCACGACCAACACTACCGGACAAGCAACTAAGAAGGAGACGATGAATGCCGATGCGACCTCTCCGCGCGCTCTGCGCGGCCACCGCAGCGCTGGCCCTGCTCGCCGGCGTCGCCGGCGCGCAGCAAAGCAACTTCAGGGACGCGCCCTATACCGTCAACCCGGGCGACACGCTCGCCGTGTCGGTGTGGAAGGAGCCGGACTTGAGCGGCCCGGTGCTCGTCCGGCCGGATGGCACGTTCTCGATTCCGCTCGCAGGTCAGATCGACGCACGGGACAAGACCGTGTCGCAGCTGCAGCAGACGATCGCGCAGCGGCTGCACAAGTACATCGCGGACCCTGTGGTCACGGTCTCCGTGCAGGATGTGAAAGGCAACAAGGTTTACGTCATCGGGCAGGTCACAAAGCCCGGGGAATTCGTGGTCAATCCCCGAGTCGATGTGATGCAGGCGCTCAGTATGGCGGGCGGCATGACGCCGTTCGCCGCGCTCAACAGCATCGTGATCCTGCGCCGGACGGGGAACGGACAGCAGCAAGCGATCCCCTTCCGATACAAGGACGTTGCGGGCGGACGGAATCTCGACCAGGACATTACGCTGCAGGCTGGCGATGTCGTCGTCGTGCCGTAAGGCGGGCCGTGCCGGGCCGGCAAGCGCCCGGCGGGCGGAACTGTCGCCACATCGCGCCGCGGCGCGTCGGGCCGGCACGGTTGTTGCGGCTGCGCTCTTCTACGCCGCCTCCGCGGCGCCGGGACACGCGGCGACCAGCTGGACATACGACCCGAGAATCGAAGTGGGCGGCATTTACGACGACAATTACCTGCTCGGCGAGACACCGGTCGATCAGATCACCGTCATCGGCCCCTTCGTGAACGCATCCCTCGACCTGCACGGGATGAGCCCCCGCAACGACCTCGTGATCACGCCGCAGGTGCATGCGACGCTTTTTCCGGGACACTCGGAAGACCAGTCGACGGACGGGTACCTGAACGGGATCGATACGTTCAACACGCTGCGCACCAAATCGGTGGTGCGGGCGGGATACGCCAATCAGACGGTCGCCTCCGCAGACTTTCTGTCGGCGACCTTCCCCGGCGAGCAGCTCGGCGTACCCGCCGTCGCCGGGAGCGGTCTGGTCGTGCACCTCGAGCGCCAGCAGTCCGCTCACATCGATCCCTCGACGAGCATCCGCTTCTCCGACCGCGGACACCTCGATCTCTCGGCGGATTACCTGAAAGCGTGGTTCAGCCAGAGCCTGCCGGGGCAGGTCGGTTTCCAGAGCGCCTCGGCCACCGCGGGGGTGGGCTATGCCGCCTCGCAGCGCTCGGACCTCGCGCTGCGCGCCACGTATATCGGTTACATGCCGGAGGGCAGCGCGCCGAACTCGCGCCACGGCGCAGTCTTCAGCGAATGGAATTACCAGGAATCCACGATTCTCCGCTTTTACGCGCGCGCAGGTGTTGGGGAGACGCGGGGCACGGACGTCCTCACCAACGATCGGGTGACGCGCACCAACTTCGAAGGCGGGATCGGTGCTCACTGGACCTATCAGATCACCGACATGATCGTCGACCTGATGCGCACGGCGGTGCCGAGCTCCTACGGCGTCCTCGTGACCCAAGACGAGCTGCGCTTCCGCGTGATGCGCCGCTTCTCACCCATGGTTGCGGGTTTCCTCGCGCTGCGCGGGCTGCACTCGGTGCAGCTGGAGACCGGCCAGACGAACCTGCCGAACCGCTACTACGGGACCGGCTCCGCCGGCCTCGAGTGGCGCCTCACGCGCGACTACTCGCTCGACACCTCCTACACCTACACCTACCAGAAGTATCAGGGCGATCCGCTGCACGCCGCCTCGAACTCGGTTGGCGTGTCGATCGTGTACGAGCCGCACCGATATGACCGGGCTCCCGAGCCCGGGCCCGTCGGGAGCGACTCGCCTTATTAAGCCACCGACCTATCGAGACTTTGCCGAGCTGAATACCCATGGACAACCAGCTGACGCCCGACTTCTCGGACTACCTCGCCGCGATCAAGCGCCGCCACTTCCTGCTGTTCGGGATCGGGCTGCCGATCATCGTGATCGCGGTTGCCCTCGCGATCGGGCTGCCGAGCGTATACATCTCGAGCTCGCTCATCGAGTTCTCGCGCTCCACCGTGCCGGGGGAGATGCAGAACCCGCAGGCAGGGGCCCCCCAGCAGGCGGCCTACGCCGACCAGCAGCGCCTCTACGCGGATCAGTACGTCGCGAACATACGCGATGCGGTGCTGAACGCGAACGATCTCGGCGCGGTTGCAGCGCAGGTGAAGGGTATGCCGCTGGTCCCGCAGGACCCGCAGGAGGCGATCGCTTTCATCAAGCAGCACGCGGGGATGCAATCGGTGCGCACGAAGGTGCTCGACCCGGACACGGGGCGTGAGCGCGAGATCGTGCCGGCCTTCAGCGTTGCCTTCTCGAGCCGCGACCCGCACACGGCACAGGCAATCGCGACCGCCCTCACGCGCCAGGTGATCGATGCGAGCCGGCAGAACATGCTGAAGCGCGTGCGCACCGCGGGCCAGTTCTACTCCTCCGAGGCGGAGCACTACAAACAGCAGATCTCCACGCTCGAGACCCAGATCGCAGACTACAAGGGGAAGCACTTCAGTGAGCTCCCCGAGCTCACGAATGCGAACATGGGCTCGATGGATCGCATGCAGCGCGATCTCGAGAACGCGGAGCTCGAGATCCAGCAGCTCTCGCAGAATCGGACGTTTCTCTCGGTCCAGCTTCAGCAGGCTGAGACCAACTCGAACCTCGACTTGACGACTCTCCAGCGCCACGAGGCCGAGTACGCCCAGAAGGAACCCGTGCTCGGCGAGAACCACCCGGACCTGATCGCTCTGCGGCGGCAGATCGAGAACCTGCGCCGTGGCGGCGCCTCGATCGAGGGCATGTCGTTGCCACAGCAGCTCGCCGCCGAGCAGGAGCGCCTGAAGACGCTTCGCCAGAGCTACAGCGAGGAGTATCCGGACGTGAAATCGACCGAGCGGCGGATCGAGATGATCCAGCAGCGCATCGGCCGTGGCGACCAGGCGACCACGAGCGTACCGGACAATCCGACGGTCGTGCAGCTGAAGACGCAGATCAACAGCGTTGACAATCAGGTGTCCGGAGTGCGTGCGCACCAGGCGGACTTGCGTCGCCAGATCGAGCAGATGCAGCAGCACCTCGACAAGAGCCCCGTCGTCGCGCAGCAATATGACCAGCTCACACGCGGTCTTGATCTTGCGCGCGCCAAGTACGACGACCTGATGAAGAGCCAGATGGATTCCGAGCTCACCGCGGAGGCGATCCTCGGTGGACGGAGCGACGAGCTGCGCGTCGTGAACAATCCGGTCCTGCCCGATCGGCCGGCGAAGCCGACGCGTCTCGCCTTCGTCGTCATCGGAGCAATTCTCGCATTCATGCTGTCGCTCTCGGCAGTGGTCGTCGCGGAGAGCCTCGATCGGACGGTGCGCGGCAGCCGCGACATACGGCGCGTGCTCTCGCTCTCCCCGCTCGCCGTCATTCCGATCATCCAGGATGCGGTCACGCGGCGCAGGCAACGCCTGAAGATCGCGGCGCTCGCGTGTACGGTCGTCGCGACCGGCGTGATCGCTGTCATCGCGGTGAGCGGCTTCATGTAGGCGACATGCCGAGGGTCGAGCATAGAGGCGTTTGAGGTGGGCATTTCAAGGGAGGCGTTTGAGGGAGGCCTTTGAGGTCTCGAGGCGGTCGGATCGGAAGAGCTGGGCGTCACTATCGTTTCACGAGGTTTCGGACACATGGGCTTGATAGAAGAAGCGCTGCGCAAGTCCGCGCAGCAAAGAAAGGGAGCGATGCGGGCAAACGGCCCCGCGGCCACTGCGAGAGTGGCGCGGACGGCTCCGGCGCCCGATCAGAGCATTCCACAGTACGAATCCGCGCCAGTCGATGTGGAGGTGATGCAGCGCAATCGCGTCCTCCCGACAGTCGCAGACGTGACCGTGACGCGTGCGTACAAGATCTTGCGCACGCGTGTGACCCACCGGCTCGTCGCGAACGGCTGGCACTCGGTCGGCATCACCGGCACGACCGCAGGGGAAGGCAAGACCCTCACGGCCGTGAATCTCGCGGTCGCGCTCGCGCAGGACGTGAACAACTGGGTATTCCTCGTCGATCTCGACCTGCAGCGCCCGCAGGTCGGCCCGTATCTCGGCATGCGCTACGAGTACGGGCTCACCGACTATCTGACGGGCCAGGCGAACCTCGAGCAGATCGTCTATGACATCTCGCATCCGCGGCTCGCAGTCATTCCGAACGCGCGCCCGGTGGAGAACTCCTCCGAGCTGCTGCTGTCCCCGCGCATGGGCGATTTCCTGCACTTCCTGCAGACCGAGCCGCCGCGGCGCATCATCGTGTTCGACCTGCCGCCGCTTCTCGCCTCGGACGACGTGCTTGCCTTTTCCCCGCGGGTCGACAGCTTCCTGCTCGTCATCTCGCAGGGCCAGACCGCGCGCCGCACGTTGAGCAACGCGAAGGAAGTGCTGAGCGAGATGAACGTGATGGGCGTCGTGCTCAACCGCTCGACCGAGCGCAACGACAGCCCGTATTACTGAGCCCGGCAACCCGGGTGTGCCCGCTCGGCGGGCGCCCGGCGCCGATGCGGACAAGATCGTCCAGGAAGCGCGCGTTCGCGCGGGCGATCACGCGCTCAAAGATGCTGCGGTACGTGCCCCGTGAGCGCCCGGCTCGCTTGCGAGGCTCTCGAGCTCCTCGCGCAGCGCATCGCGCGAGACGCCGAGGATCATCATCCGATACCAGAGCTCCGCGTTGATGAGAAGCCAGAGCCGGTTGCCGTGGTCGCGGCGCCCGGTGAGATGCTCGGCGACGAGCGTCTCGATCGGTTGAGCGCGCAGGATGCCGGCGCGCACGAGCTCGGCATCCGCGAGCACGCCGCGATAGAGCCGCGCGTACTCCTCGCGCAGAATGTAGGGCAGGGCGGAGGAGAAGCCCTGTTTGGGTCGATCGAGGATCTCGGGCGGCAGATAGCGCCGCGCGAGCTGCTTTTGCAGGTAGCGGAGCGATCGGCCGCGCACTTTGTACTCGACCGGCAGGCGCGCCGCGAACTCTGCGAGCCGATGATCCATGAAGGGACTGCGCGCCTCGAGGCCGCGCGCCATCGTCATCCGGTCCGTGATCATGACCGGGTGATCGGGCAGGCGGATCGCGCTGTCGGCCGAAAGCATCTGGTCGAGCGGCTCGGCGGCGCGCTCGGCGAAGCGCGTCTCGATGACCGATTCACCGGCGAAGCCCTCGAGCGCCTGCGCCGCCTCGGGGGTGTAAAGTCCGGCGCGGCTCG
>DASXNC010000171.1:0-1902 GCA_036495325.1 Steroidobacteraceae bacterium | reverse complement strand
TCGCCAACCGCACGGGTCGTCGTTTGGCTCTACGAGGTGGAAGGCTATTCGCACCAGGAGATCGCCGAGTCGTTCGGCCGGACGGTGAGCTTCTCGAAATCCCAGCTCGCGCGCGCACATCGGCGGCTGCGCGACTGGTTCGAGCCGAAGGGTGTACGACAGCCATGCACGACATTGATCCCCTGAGCACGGCCGTTGGCGAGCGCCTGCGGGCCTTGCCGCGGGAGGCCGAGCCTTACGGATGGGAGGAGTTCCGGAAGCGGAACGTCAGCCCGCGTCGGAACTCCGCGTGGGGTGGCGACGCCGTCGCTCTGCGGGCGGCCGCTGCGATCTTGCTGATTGCCGGAGCGTCCGCGTTTGCGGCATGGATGTCGGCTCGATCCGTGCCGCCTTCGAATCGACCGATCGCGGTCGGGTCGTCGTCATCGACGATGGCGGCGGCCGGTCCGCCCGGAACGCGCTTGGATCCCGCCGATGTCCGCACCCGCGCCATGGAGGCCTGGCTCGCGCAGCAACCGGCGGAGCCCGCGATGGTGCGCGTGGGCGCTTATGCCACAGAGGCCGGCCTCGAGGATCGTATTGCGCAGCTCGATGATCTGCTCACGAGCGCGCGCGCCGAGGGCGTCGGGTCGGCCGGTCTGTCGCCTCTGGTGGAGCAGCGTGCTCGGCTCGTGAGCTCGCTCGTGCAGGTGCGCTTCGCGGAGACGCTCGTAGCGGAGTCCCCCCGGTGAACCGCTCGCGACCTTCTTCTTGCAACTCTGTGATGACTTCCTCGAGGTTTTCTCACGTGAAACTCCTCCCTTCGATTGCGGCGATTCTGGCGACCCTGTCGGTCGCACCGGTGTTCGGGCAGGGGGCGCCGGGAGCGACCGCCGCGCCCGGTGAGCCGCCGGCCGCACCTGGCCCAGGCGCCTCGACGGACTCGGAGTCGGGCGGGTCGGCCGGCACGTCGGCCCATGCTCAGGCTGGAAGGCCCGACCTCGATGCACAGCTCGAAGCGGCCCGCCGTCGACTCGATGAGGCGGCGCGACAGGTCGCGGAGCTCTCGGCGCAGCGCGGACAGGCGTTCATGCGCCAGTACTCATTCCTGAGCGGGCCCCCGCGAGCCATCATCGGTGCGCAGCTCGAGAATCAGGACGGCGGCACCGGTGCGCGAGTGCTCGAAGTGAGTCCCGGCGGGCCGGCGGCCGAGGCCGGCATCCGCGCTGGCGATGTGATCACGGCCGTGAACGGGACCGAGGTGAAGGGCGCGGATGCGGCGCGTCAGGTCGGCCGGCTCGTCCGTGACGTGACGCCGGAGAGTAAGGTGCGCCTGGAAGTCTCGCGGAACGGAAAAGCGCAGCAATTCACGGTAACGGCGCGACGCGGTCCCGCATTCGAGTTCTTCGGGCCCGGACCCGAGGGGCCCGGGATGCCCGCTCCTGGCGCTCCTGCGGCTCCCGCCGCTCCCCCGGCTCCTCCTGCATTCCCGTTCGGACCGGGCTCAATGTTCCTCGTGCAGGGGCCTCTCGCGGACATGGAGCTCGCGACGCTCACGCCGCGCCTCGGCAGCTACTTCGGAACGGACAAGGGCGTCCTGGTCGTGCGCGCACCGGAGGACGGCGCTCTGAAGCTCGAGGATGGCGATGTGATTCTCTCCATCGACGGCCGGGTGCCGACGAGCGGAACGCACGCAACCCGGATCCTCGGATCGTATCAACCCGGAGAGAAGATCGATCTCCGGATCGTGCGTGAGCGCAAGCGAATGGACATCGCGACGACGATGCCGGATCGCCCGCAGCGCGCGCGCAACCGGGTCTATTTTCGCAGCGGCGGTTTCAGTGTGCCGCAAGGGCCTGGTCGGGTCATCATCAGGCGCGGCAGTGAAGCGATCTGAGCGCGCGGAGACAAGTCCGATAACAT
>DASXNC010000170.1:0-7089 GCA_036495325.1 Steroidobacteraceae bacterium | reverse complement strand
TGGCGATCGAGCCATTCCGCAGCCGTGACGTGATCGACGCGGTAGCCGAAGGAGCCGTTACGCGCAGCACAGCGCTGCGCGATGACTCGACCCGGCGGGGTCGCTCACTCCCTGTTCGCTTCGCCGCTCGGGCGCACCTCGTACGCGCGATGGATCCTCGGGTTGCGCTCGAAATCCAAGGGAATGGTCGCAGCCGAGATATCCCGGATCTCATACAGCGCACCGAGCGCTTCGGCGAGGCGAAAGCGCTGCGCGTTCGTCGAGAAAAGAATCAGACCGCCGGGAGCGAGCAGCCTGGCGCATGCCGCAAGCAGCGCCGGATGATCCCGCGCGATATCGAGGACACCCTCCATCCGCTTGGAGTTCGAGAATGTCGGCGGATCGAGAAAGATCAAATCGAACCGCTCTCGGGCTGGATCGCATTCGGCAAGCCACTCCCGGCAATCCGCCTGCACGAGCGCGTGTTCGGCCTCCGCGAGCCCGTTGAGCGCCAGATTGCGCTGCGCCCACTCGAGGTAGGTGCGCGACAGATCGACCGATGTCGTCGACTGCGCGCCGCCAGATGCGGCGTAGACCGTCGCTGTTCCCGTGTACGCGAACAAGTTCAGGAATCGCGCGCCCCGCGCGCCTTCCCGTAATCGCGCCCGAATCAAACGGTGATCGAGGAACAGCCCCGTATCGAGGTATTCATCGAAGTTCACCTCGAACTTCAGGCCGCCCTCCGCGACGATGTGCGAGCGGCCCCGTTCCTCCCGCCTGACGTACTGCTCGCCCCGCCGGGTGCGGCGACGGACCCGCACGCGAATCCGCTCCGGTGCAACGCCGGTCGCCTCGGGCAAGGTCGCGAGCACCTCGCCGCGACGGCGCCGGACCGCTTCGAGCTCGATCTCGGCAGGCGCGGCGTACTCCTGCACGTAAAGCCAGGTCGCGCCCGCTCCCTCCTCCTCATAGCGATCGATCGCAAAGGCGTATTCCGGCATGTCCGCGTCGTAAAGCCGGTAGCACGAAACACCAGAACGGTCCGCCCAGGCGCCGAGCCGTTTGAGGTTCTTCGCGAGGCGGTTCGCGAACATGCGTGCGCCGGGTCCGGCGGCGACGGTTGCACCGGGCCTCGCAAGGCGTCCCGGCTCGCGCAGGCTCTCCGGCGCCACTTTCATTCGCAGCAGCCGGCACTCGATCGCGCCGTTCCACAGTGTGTGCGTACGATGTGCACGTATACCGAGCTCCCGGCCGAGCTCCGGCGCGCCGGTCAGCACCGCGGCATCCCAGCCGGCGAATCTCTCGCGCAAGACCGCCCCGAGCTCTCGGTGCACGGCCCGCGCCGCCTCGCGATCCTCGAGCCGAACACCGTATGGAGGATTGGTCGCGAGCAGGCCCGCCGCGACCCGATCGGCCGGCGCGCCGTCGGCGGGACTGGCCCTCTGCGGGCTCGCCTCCGAGAGCGCCTTGGTCTCGAACTGCACCAGGTCCGCTACGCCAGCGCGTTCCGAGTTGCGCCGCGCCGTCTCAATCGCGCGGTCGTCGCGATCCGATCCTCGAAGGATCAGCCCTCTCGCCTGCTCGCGGCCGAGTCGCGCCCGCGCCTCGGCCTCGTGACGAACCCTTGCCCAGAGCGCCGCGTCGTGGCCGCGCCAGCCGAGGAACCCGAAGTGGTCCCGCGGCAATCGCGGCGCGATCTCCGCCGCGATCATTGCAGCCTCGATGACGAGCGTGCCCGAGCCACAGAGCGGATCGAGGAACTCACCCCCTCTTGCTGCGAGCTCGCGCCAGCCGGCGCGCTGCAGCATACCCGCGGCGACGTTCTCCTTGAGTGGCGCTTCCCCCCCGCCGACTCGATAGCCGCGCCGATGCAGACTCTCGCCGGAGAGATCGATCGACAGCACGATCCGCGTATCCGTCGCATGTGCGTGGACGCGCACGCTCGGGCGCTCCGGTTGAATATCGGGTCGCGCGCCCGTCGTCTCGCGCAGGCGATCACACACGGCGTCCTTCAGCTTCAGCGCACCGAAATGCGTGTGCGTGATCGCCGGGTGCCGTCCGCTGAAGTCGCATGCGAGGGTCGCGCCGGGGCCGATATGGCGCATCCAATCGAGCGCGTGAGCCTCACCGTAGAACTGGGTGGCGTCGGCTGCCTCGAAGCTCGAGATCTCGAGCAGGACGCGGTTTGCGAGCCGTGAGCCGATGCAGGCGCGATAGGCGACCTCGAGGGAGCCCGCGCATGCGACACCGCTCGAGCGCTCGCGCACCTCGACCGCACCGAACGACTCGAGCTCGGCCGCGAGCAGGTCCGCAAGCCCGCGCGGACAGCTCACGATGAGGCGCGACAGTTCAGGGGTCGAGGACACGGCGTAGCTCCAACCCCTCGGCTCGAGCGATTCTGCCCAGCCTCACCCAGCCCATCGCGCGTCCCCGGCGCATGTGCCGGCAGACAATCCGGTACACCTCGAGATCGAACGGCGCGCGCCTCGAGAGGGCCAGTCCTTCCAGATCGTCGAGCTCCTCCTCACTCGAAATCGTTGCGAGATGTCGCCAGTCCTCGAACACGTGCAGCTGCGATCGTCCGTCCGGTCCCCTCTCGCGTACGCCGGCCGGTCCTTCGAACGGCCAGGGTCTCAATCGCTCCGCGGCGAACACGATCTTCAATCGCGCGGCATGCCTCCGCAGCGGCTCCTCCCCGACGCACGCCCCGGCGCACCGCCCGAGTTGATAGGCAAAGCACGACCCTGCGCCCGCCTCGAGGCCGAGCGCCTTCAAACACAGCCGCTCCTCGCGCGCGAGCGCCGTCAATGCGCGGCGCGCCGCGGATTGCGTGCGGTACAGGCCGAAGCAGTCCGCACTCTCGAACGACATCGGCACCTGGCCGAGCGGGGCGAGCTCGGGCGCCGCCCCGTCGTCGGCGACCACCCACGTCCACAGCTCGCGCGCGCCGCGCAGCTGCCGGTTGTACAGCGGCTTCATCTCGCGCACCTGACGAGCCTCGGCGAGCAGCGCGCCGAGCTCGCCTATGGTCTCGATCCAATCGACGCTACGCGTCTCGGCAGCGAGGCGCTGCTCGCGCCCCTCCCGCACCGCGGCATGCCAGTGCTGGAACACGCGCTCGCGGATGTTGCCCGCCTTGCCGACATAGAGCAGCGCGCCATTCTCGCCGTAGAAGCGATAGATTCCCGGACTCTCCGGCAGCTCATCGGCGAGCGTCGCGGGCAGGTGGGCGGGGACGACGCGGGCGTTGACGATCTCCTCGAGAGCGCGGTCGATATCCTCACGCGCATGCCGCGCCGGCAGTGCCGTCCAAAGTTGCCAGAGCGCCTGCGCATCGGGCAGGGCGCGATGTCGCCGCCCGCAGGCGAGTCCGTAGCGCTCGATCACCGCGTCCAGATGATGCTCGCGTGCCTCACGGTCGAGGCGGCGGGAGAGCCTGACCGTGCAAACGATACGTGCCGCAAGCTTGCGGCCTATCCGCCCGAGCTCGCGGCGCAGGAATCCATGATCGAATCGCGCGTTGTGGGCAACGAAGACCCGACCCGATAGGTGCTCGAGCACCTGGTCCGCAATGTCCTCGAAATACGGTGCCTCGCGGACCATCTCGTCCGTGATGCCGGTGAAATGCTGAATGGTGCGCGGAATCGGCGCGCCGGGATTTACGAGCGTCGACCATTCCCGCTCGAGCGCGCCGCCTGAGGCGACGACGAGTCCGACCTCGATGATGCGGGCGGATGCGGGCGAGGCGCCCGTCGTTTCGAGGTCCACGAACACCACCGGCTCGTCGTAGAGCGCGCCCATCGGCGGGCATTTTAGCGGGAGTGCAGGTTGTACTCGTGTATGATTCCAGGCCCCTTTTTCGAGCCCGAGCCATGCCGAACACGCCATCCCTCGAAGCCTTCTGGATGCCCTTCACCGCGAATCGCCAGTTCAAGGCCAAGCCCCGCATTCTCGCGCGCGCATCCGGAATGCATTACTTCACGCCCGAGGGACGACAGATTCTCGACGCCGTGGCGGGACTGTGGTGCGTCAATGCCGGCCACGGCAGGCCGGAGATCCGCGACGCCGTCGCACATCAGCTCGAGACGCTCGATTACGCGCCACCGTTTCAAATGGGACATCCGGGCGCGTTCGAGCTGGCCGAGCGCATCCGGCAGATTGCGCCCACCGGTCTCGATCACGTGTTCTTCGTGAATTCGGGTTCCGAGGCGGTCGACACCGCGCTCAAGATCGCAATCGGTTATCACCGCGTCCGCGGTGAGGGCGCGCGCACGCGGCTCATCGGACGCGAGCGCGCTTACAACGGTGTCGGC
The DNA here is from genome assembly GCA_036495325.1 of Steroidobacteraceae bacterium. GTDB lineage: Bacteria > Pseudomonadota > Gammaproteobacteria > Steroidobacterales > Steroidobacteraceae > JASHUC01. The sequence goes on along the minus strand of DASXNC010000170.1, from coordinate 2,797 downwards.
TTCGGCGGAATCTCGGTCGGCGGCATCGCGCCGAACCGCCGGATGTGGTCGGGCGCCCTGTTGCCCGGCGTGGACCATCTCCCCCATACGCACGACATCGCGAAGAACGCGTTCTCACGCGGCGTGCCGGAGCACGGGGCGAATCTCGCGGACGAGCTCGAGCGGATCGTCGCGCTGCACGATGCCTCGACGATCGCCGCCGTCATCGTCGAGCCGATCGCCGGCTCGACGGGAGTGCTGCTTCCTCCGCGCGGCTATCTCGAGCGGCTGCGTCAGATCTGCGACAGGCACGGCATCCTGCTGATCTTCGATGAGGTGATCACGGGCTTCGGCCGTACGGGCTCGCCGTTCGCCGCGCAGGAGTTCGGCGTGACGCCCGACCTCATCACGTGCGCGAAGGGGCTCACGAACGGCTGCGTGCCGATGGGCGGCGTGATCGTCAAGAAGTCCGTGCACGATGCGTTCATGCAGGGGCCGGACGGGATCGAGATCTTCCACGGCTATACCTACTCCGCGCATCCGGTCGCATGCGCCGCGGGACTCGCGACACTCGACATCTACGCGCGCGAGGGGCTGCTCACGCGTGCCAAGTCGCTCTCGAAGGATTGGGAGGAAGCGGCGCACCAGCTGCGCGGATCACCGCACGTGATCGACGTGCGCAACTACGGTTTGATCCTCGGTCTCGAGCTGCAGCCGATAGCGGGGAAACCGGGCGCGCGCGGCTTCGAGGTGTTCTTGAAGTGCTTCGAGCGGGGCCTGCTCGTGCGACAGACCGGAGACATCATCGCGCTCTCGCCGCCGCTCATCATCGAGCGCGCGCAGATCGCGCAGATTTTCGAGACGTTGAGCGCGGTGCTGCGCGCCGGCTGAGCCGAGGCGCCGGCAAGGAACAGGCAAACCGCCGGCCCATGCGGATGGGCCGGGACAATCGATCGGCGCAGTGCGTGGACTGCGGCGCCCGTCAGCGGCCCGGATGGCCGATCTGATCGTTCTAGCGGAACGTGCGCATCCGCACGACGACGTGCCAGACGACGAGGGCCACCACGGCGACCGAGATCCCGAGAGCGGCGAGCGTCGTGAATTCGAGGCCGTGCGGTGCGGCCGCATAGACGGTGACACTTTGCATAAGATCTGGACTCCCTGAGGCGTTGAAGGCCCGCTGCCGGGATGACAACTTCACACGAGCGGCAGCTTGGCGAAAGCGCGACGTGCGAGTTCTGCGAGCGTCTTCTCGCCGGAAATGATCGATAGCCGCCCCGCGCGGGCTGGCGCGAGGAACCGGTCCCCGCGCGTGAGACGCGCGTCACAGTCGCCTCTATCGGACGGAAATCAGCGCCCGGTTCGGCCGCGCTGTGCGAGCGCAGCACGGCAGATGCGCTCGCAGAGCTCGGGGAACGCGATCCCGGCTGCACGCGCGGCCTGTGGCAGCAGGCTTCCCGAGGTCATTCCCGGAAGAGAGTTCGCCTCGAGGCACCAGAACCGGCCCCCGGGGTCCAGACGGAAATCGATACGGCTGTACGCGCCGAGCTTGAGCGCGTAGTGCGCGCGCACGGCGACCCGCTGCAATTCCTCCGAGACTTCGACCGGCAGATCGGCTGGGAAGATCTCGCGCGCCCCGCCTTTCTGGTATTTGGATTCGTAGTCGAAGATCTCGCCCTTCGGAATGATTTCCCCGACCGGCAGTGCCTCGCCGTCGAGAATAGCGACCGTGAGCTCGCGGCCCGGCACGAAGCGCTCGATCATGACCTCGTCGTCGTGGTGGAGCGCGAGCTCGATGGCTCCGGAGAGGCCTTGGCTGTCGCGGACGACCGTGAGGCCGACCGTCGAGCCCTGTTTGTTCGGCTTCACGACCACTGGCCAGCCGAGCGAACTGTCTACCTCGGCCGCGGATGCGGGCGCCATGAGCCAGTCTGCCGTCGGGACACCTGCCGCGCGAAAGAGCCGCTTGGAGAGGTCCTTGTCCATTGCGGCCGCGCTCGCGATGTGATTGCTGCCGGTATAAGCGAGGCCCGCCAGGTCGAGCACCGCCTGCACGCGGCCGTCCTCGCCCGCTCCGCCGTGCAGGGCGAGAAATACGATGTCCACGCCGCGAATGTCCGCCGCCTCGGAAGCCAGTGCAAGCGCAGAGCCGCCGAGACGTGCGAGCTCGCTTTCGGACGGAGGCTCCGGAGCGACCGAGCTCGTGAGCAGCTTCTCCTCGGCGGCGTGCGGCAAGCGCCCTGTCGCCGTGTCGATGGCGATCACTTCGTGGCCGAGTCCGCGAAGCGCCGGAATGATCTGCGCTGCGCTCGCGATCGACACATGGCGCTCCTCGCTGCTCCCGCCGAAAAGGACCGCGATCTTCATTTCAGTAGTTTGACAGAACGATGTCTGCAGGTTGTGAAGCGCGTCCCGACGTGCGCCTCAAAGCGAAGCGAGCTCGCGCACCAGCCTCGGCCCGCGATAGACGAGTCCGGTGTACACCTGGATGAGATCCGCTCCCGCCGCGAGCATCGCGCGCGCAGCCGGGACGGAATCGATGCCGCCCACCCCGATGATCACCACGCGAGCGCCCAGCTCGGCACGCAGCCGACGCACCGCTCCGAGCGACAGTTCGAGGAGCGGCGTGCCGCTCAGGCCGCCCTGCTCTCCGGCGAGCGGGTGACCGTCGAGCCCCGGCCGCCGAATCGTCGTGTTCGTTGCGATGACACCCTCGATGCCGAGGCTGGCGATGATCCGCGCCGTCGCGGTCAGATCCTCGTCGGTGAGATCCGGGGACAGCTTCACCAGCAGGGGCACGTGCCGCCCATGCTCTATC
>DASXNC010000169.1:0-2291 GCA_036495325.1 Steroidobacteraceae bacterium | reverse complement strand
CTGCGGTCCTGCTGGGCCTCGCCGCATTCGGCTGCGGGGCGGCCCCCACCTTTGCCCAGGCCCTCCCGCCCCAGTGGTCCCTGCTCGATAAACGCTGCACCAAATGTCACAACAGCGTTGACTGGGCAGGTGGGATCGCATTCGACTCGATGTCGCCCGAGGGTATCCCCGAGGATCCCAAGACGTGGGAGGCGGCGGTCGAGAAGCTTCAGGGGCGCCTCATGCCGCCGCCGGGTAATCCTCAGCCCGACCAGCGCTCCGTCGACGCCTTCGTCTCGTGGCTCGAGGACCGGCTCGATCAGGCGGCGGCTGGCCACCCGGACCCCGGCTTCATCGGCCTTCATCGCCTCAACCGCACCGAGTACGCGCGCGAGATCGAAGCACTGCTGGGCCTGGATGTCGATGTGCAGTCCCTCCTGCCGGCGGACGTGTCGAGCGACGGCTTCGACGATGTCGCCGCGGTGCTGCGCGTCTCGCCGACCTTCCTCGAGCAATACATTCGGGCGGCGCGCACGGTGAGCCGGCTCGCGGTCGGGCGCGCGGACGCGAAACCGAGCACGGTCCAGTACCGTGTCGACCGCGCTACGGATCAGTTCGAGCACATCGACGGCCTGCCCCTCGGCACGCGTGGCGGCATGCTCGTCGAGCACTATTTCCCGGCGGACGGGGAGTACGAATTCGGCATCGGCGATTTCGACTTCTTCGGCGGCGGGTACATCACCAAAATCGATCTGCCGCATTCGATCATCGTCACCATTGACGGCGTGCGCGTGTTCGAGCGCTCGGTTGGCGGCCCCGAGGACTTGAAGGCGGTCGATCAGCATCAGGCCGAGGCGGCCGTCGCGATCGAGGGGCGATTCAAACACATCCGCGCGCGCGTCAAGGCCGGGCTGCATCGCGTCGGCGTGTCGTTCGTCCAGCGCTCGCTCGCGGAGTCCGACTCGCCTCTGCAGCCCATCGCGGAGCTTCCCGAGATGGAGCGCTATCCGACGATCCCGGGCGTCGAGATCTCGGGCCCGTTCCGCGTCACCGGCGTCGGCGAGACGGAGAGCAGGCGCCGGATTTTCGTTTGCCAGCCGGCTACCCCGGCCGATGAAGCGCCCTGCGCGCGGCGCATTCTTGCGCACCTCGCGGTGCTCGCCTTCCGCCGCCCGGTCACCGATGCCGACCTGCATCCGCTCATGAGCTTCTACGAGCTCGGGCGGCAGGCGGGCGGTAACTTCGACGCGGGCATCGAGAGCGGGCTCACCGCGATTCTATCGAGCACCAAGTTCCTCTATCGCGCCGAGCCGGTGCCGTCCGGTGCGCGTGCCGGTACGGTGTACGCCCTCGACGATCTGTCGCTCGCCTCGCGCCTCGCGTTCTTTCTCTGGAGCGAAGGTCCCGATGCCGAGCTGATTCGACTTGCAGCGGCGAATCGGCTGCACGACCCGCGGGAGCTCGCCCACCAGGTCGATCGCATGCTCGCGGACCCGCGCTCGGAGTCGCTCGTCACGAACTTCGCGTTCCAGTGGCTCGGCGTCGACAAGCTCGGGGGCGTCGAACCGACCCCGCAGCTCTATCCGGATTTCGATTCCAACCTGCGCGACGGCTACAGCGAGGAAATGCGGCTATTCCTCGACAGCGTCCTGCGCTCGAACCGCAGCGTGCTCGAGCTGCTGTCCTCGGATCGAACGTTTCTCAACGAACGTGTCGCACGCGAGTACGGCGTCCCGAACATCGAGGGCGCCCAATTCCGCCCGGTGCGCCTCAAGGATCCGAACCGCTGGGGACTGCTCGGTAAGGGGGCGGTGCTGATGGCCACCTCCTACGGCAACCGCACCTCGCCCGTACTGCGGGGAGCGTGGATTCTCGAGACGCTGACTGGGACCCCGCCAAACTCCCCGCCCCCCGGCGTGCCGACGCTCATCGAGGCCGCCCCGGGTCAGAAGGTCATGACCGTGCGCGAGCGGCTCGAGCACCACCGCATCAACCCGTCCTGCAACGCCTGCCACGGCATCCTCGACCCGCTCGGATTCGCGCTCGAGAAGTTCGATGTGGTCGGCGGATGGCGCGTGACGGACCGCGACGCCGGCAGCCCTATCGATGCGAGCGGACGGCTCGCCGACGGCACGCTCGTCGACGGTCCCGCAGCACTGCGCGAGGCCCTCCTCAAGCGCCCTGCGCAGTTCGTACAGACCCTGACCGAGAAGCTCATGACGTTTGCGCTCGGGCGGGGCCTCACGTACCGCGACATGCCGGTAGTGCGCGCGATCGTGCGCGACGCCGCGGCGCGGGGCTACACATTCGAG
>DASXNC010000168.1:0-5937 GCA_036495325.1 Steroidobacteraceae bacterium | reverse complement strand
AGAGCCGCGCGAGTGATCCAGCTCTCTTTCAACGCGCCGTGACACACGGAAACCGCGTTCAATCGACAGTCATCCATTGCACGATTATAGGGAGCACTCCGCCCCCCTTGTGCCCGAAGGCACGAACGTCGATCAGGAAGGCACGAATGCCACGCAGGGAAACACGAACGTGGGCGGCAGGCTTCTCGAGCTTTGCGGTGCCGCAAGGCTGGAACGTCGCATCATCCCGAGCGCTCCTTGCCTCTGATGCGCTCGACGAGCGCGGACGTCGACTTATCCGGCACCAGTGGCACGACCGCGACGCGCCCGCCGTAGCCCTCGACGAGCTCACGCCCCACGATCTGATCCGGGCGGTAATCCGCGCCCTTCACGAGCACGTGCGGACGCACCGCCTCGAGCGTCTGCAGAGGGGTGTCGTCGTCGAAGATCGCCACCGCATCGACGAAGCTCAGCGCCGCAAGGAGCGCGGCCCGCTCCGCCTGCGGCACCAGCGGCCGCTCTGGGCCTTTCAAGCGGCGCACCGAGGCGTCGCTGTTGATCGCGAGCACCAGCACGTCGCCGAGCCGTGCGGCGTGCTCGAGAAGGGCCAGATGTCCCGAGTGCAGCAGGTCGAAGCACCCGTTCGTGAACACGATCTGCTTACCAGCCAATCGCCAGGAGGCTGCGCGCGCGGTGAGCTCATCGCGCCGCAGGACCTTACCGTCAGGCCGGGCGGCGAGTGCGTCGCGGATGCGGCCGGGCTCGACCGCGACGGCGCCGACCTGCCCAACGGCGACTCCTGCGGCGCTGTTTGCGATCTGGGCCGCGGCCGAAAGGGGCGCGCCCGCCGCGAGCGCGACCGCGAGCACCGCGATCGCGGTGTCGCCCGCGCCAGTCACATCGTAGACGTCTCGCTTCTCCGCGGGCACCCAGACGGCGGCGCCCTCCGCGGGTACGACGAGCATTCCCCGAGACCCGAGCGTGACGACGAGGGCTTCGAGCGCCGCGGAGCGAGCCATTCGGCGCGCGGCGGACTCGATCGCGACCGTGTTCTCCACATCGAGCGCTTCGCCTGCCGCGGTCTCGAGCTCGCGCAGGTTCGGCGTGACGGCCGTCGCTCCGCGATAGCGCTTGAAGTCCCGATGCTTCGGATCGACGACGACGGGTGCGCTCCCGCGTCGCGCGAGCGCGGCGGCGATCGTCTCGGGGGTAAGCACTCCTTTCGCATAGTCGCTCAGGATGATCACGCCCGGGGGCGCCCCCGCCGCGAGCTGGCGGATCGCGTGTTCAATCGCCTCGGGCGCACACGGGCTCGCGTCCTCCCAATCAAGACGCAGCAGCTGCTGGCTGTGGCCGAGCACGCGGAGCTTGCGCGTCGTTGCGCGGTCAGGGAGCTTCACCATTGCGCGCGTGTCGATGCCGGATGACGCACACAGCGCGAGCAGCTGTTCACCCGCTGCGTCGCGGCCGACGGCGCCGGCGAGGCTGACTCGTGCGCCGAGCGCCGCAGCCTGCCGCGCTACGTTCGCGGCCCCGCCGAGCCGGAATTCCGTCTCGCGCACTCGCACGATCGGAACCGGAGCCTCGGGCGAGATGCGATCGACCGCCCCCGAGACGTACTCGTCGAGCATCACATCCCCGATTACCCACACGTGCACCCCCGCGAGCCGCTCGAGAATCTCGAGAAGCGTCACCGTGGTATCGCTCGTGCGATCTGTCTCAACTATTTCGGTCATGCTGTCCCCGCGATCGCCCGCGCCAGTGCGCGGAGATCGTCATATACGATTGTCGCCGAGCGGCCTGCGAGCCGCGCTTCCGTTGCGCGTCCCTTTCCCGTGCGCACCAGTGCGGCGCGTACGCCGGCGTGCTCCGCCGCTCGCAGGTCGCGATCGTCGTCGCCAATCACGAGCGATTCCTCCGCGGATATGCCGGAGCGTGCGATCGCCTCGCGGATCAGCCCAGGCTCCGGCTTACGGCACTCGCAGCCGTCCTCCGGCGCATGCGGGCAGCACAGCACGGCGTCCAGCGCACCTCCGGCAGCTTCGGCTTCGGCCTGCATCCGAGCGTGCACCGCCTGCAACTCATCGAGGCTCATCAGGCCGCGGCCAACGCCCGATTGGTTCGTGGCGACGGAAAGCCGGATGCCGGCGCGGTGCAGAAGCGCAAGCCCGTCGAGCGCGCCGGGCAGCCAGCGGAACTCCTCCGGCCGCATCACGAAGCCTGGCGGCGGGGCTTCGTAATTGAGTACTCCGTCGCGATCGAGGATCAAGTGGCGGTATTTCATGGCAGCCGAGGGCTCGCCCCGGCAATCGACGCCGGATTTGGGCGCAAGCCTACAACAGCGCAGGCCGCGCTACGATAGTATGACGCAGCGCGACGCGCCCCTGACGGATCAGTGGATGCGGCGTGGCACGCGTGGGCCATCGGGAGGACCGAACAGCATGTGTGGAATTGTGGGAGCGATTGCGGAGCGCAACATCGTCCCGATCCTGATGGAGGGCCTGCGCCGGCTCGAGTATCGCGGCTACGACTCCGCGGGTCTCGCCGTCATCGACGGCGACCGCCACTTGAAGCGCCTGCGGGCCGTCGGCAAGGTGCAGGCGCTTCAGCACACGCTGGATCAGGACCCCCCGCACGGCGAGCTCGGCATCGCGCACACGCGCTGGGCAACGCACGGCGTCCCGAGCGAGCGCAACGCCCATCCGCACATCTCGCGCGACGGACTCGCCATCGTTCACAACGGCATCATCGAGAACCACGAGGAGCTGCGCGCCGAGCTCGAGGGCAGCGGTTACGAGTTCACATCGGAGACGGATACCGAGGTGATCGCCCATCGCGTCCATCGCCATCTCGAGACGGTGGGCGATCTGTTCAAGGCAGTGCGCGCGACCGTCGCCGAGCTCGAAGGCGCCTACGCGCTCGCCGTGGTGAGCGAAAGCGATCCGGACCGCATCATCCTCGCCCGTCAGGGCTGCCCCGTCGTCGTGGGGCTCGGTGTGGAGGAGAACTTCGTCGCCTCCGATGTCGCGGCGCTGCTGCCGGTGACGCGGCGGTTCGTGTTCCTGGAAGAGGGCGATGTTGCTGAGATTCGCCGCGACTCAATCCGCGTCCTCGATCGCGACGGCAACACCGTCGAGCGCCCCGTCCGCGAGAGCGAACTCTCCGCGGAAGCGGCGGAGAAGGGTCAATACCGCCACTTCATGCTCAAGGAGATCCACGAGCAGCCGCGCGCCGTCGCGGACACTCTCCAGGAGCGCGTCGCCAACGGCAGGCTGCTCGAGGCGGCTTTCGGCCCGGCGGCGACCGAGGTGTTCCGGCGTACCGAGCACGTGCACATCGTGGCCTGCGGAACGAGCTTTCACGCAGGCGCTGTCGGGCGCTATTTCATCGAGCAGATCTGCAAGCTGCCCTGTGCAGTCGAGATCGCGAGCGAGTATCGCTACAGGAACCCGCTCGTGCCGAAGAACTCTCTGTTCGTGACGATCTCGCAGTCCGGCGAGACCGCCGATACGCTCGCGGCGCTGCGGCTCGCGAAACAGGCCGGCTACATCTCGCAGCTCGCGATTTGCAACGTGCCGGAGAGCTCGCTCGTGCGTGAATCCGAGCTCGTGCTGCTTACGCGGGCGGGTCCCGAGATCGGGGTTGCCTCCACCAAGGCTTTCACCACCCAGCTCGCCGGGCTCGGGATGCTGGTCGTCGCACTCGCGAAGTTCCACGGCGCCGACGCCGAGCGCGAGCGCGGCCTCGTGAGCCGCCTCATCGAGCTACCGGGCCATCTCGAGCGGGCCCTCGAGCTCGACCCGGTGGTACACAGGCTCGCCGAGCGCTTCGCGGACAAGCAGCATGCACTCTTCCTCGGCCGCGGCGCGCTGCACCCGATCGCGATGGAGGGGGCGCTCAAGCTCAAGGAAATCTCCTACATTCATGCGGAGGCGTACCCTGCTGGTGAGCTCAAGCACGGTCCCCTCGCGCTCGTCGATTCCGAGATGCCGGTGATCACCGTCGCACCGAACAACGATCTGCTCGAGAAGCTGAAATCCAATCTCATGGAGGTGCGCGCGCGCGGCGGAGAGCTGATCGTCTTCGCCGACCCGGAGGCGGGACTCACGGACGCCGACGGCGTGACGGTCATCAATATGCCTAAGCACGTGACGTACTTTCAGGCGCCAGCCGTATACACGGTCCCGCTGCAGCTGCTCGCGTACCACGTCGCGATCTTGAAAGGGACCGACGTGGATCAGCCGAGGAATCTGGCGAAGAGCGTCACGGTGGAGTGAGAGCGAGACTCGAGGCTCTCGGCGCTACAAGGAGCCGAGAAATTCGAGAATCGACTCCCGGTCCGCTTCGCTCAGGTGCTCGAAGCGCTTCGTCACATCCGTCGCTTCACCGCCATGCCGGGCGATCGCGTCGCGGAACGTGACCGATGCGCCGTCGTGCATGAGCATGGTGCGCATCCGCAGCCCCCACAAGGGGGCGGTGCGAATTCGGTTGGCACTCTCCTGGAAGGCATCGAGCGGCAGGTCCCGCCACCGAGTCTCATACACGTGTCGGCCATAGTGCTCCGGCATCGAGATGGCGATGCCATCGCCCGTGCCGATGTCGTGCAGCAGGTAATCGCTGTAAGGATGGAAGATCTTGTTGCCGAGCGCATCGGGCACGACGAATGTCCCGCCATTCACCGCTGTACCTGCGGGTGCGGTCGTCAGCGTCGGTACATGACAAACGCTACAGCCTATCTTCGCGAATAGCGCCTCGCCTTGCCGTGCCGCGGCGCTCGTGGACCGGCGAGCGTCGCGCGCCGGGGCTTTCGTCGCGCGCAAGAAACGCACGAAGTGATCGAGATCCGTGAGTCCGTCTGCGCCGGGCTTGTCGTTCGGCTCGGAGACGGTGTTGCACAGACTGGTCACTTCCTCGCGCTGGAGGGAGTTCGTGATGCCCATCTCATTGAGATACGCATCGGCGGTCATCGACATGAGGCTCGCGTGTTGGTCTTTCCAACCAAACCGGCCTACCCGCGTCTCGCCGGGCGACTCGAGGACGGGAACCGGGAGTGCGACGCCGCAGATCCTTCGATCACCGTGGCATTGTTTGTTGGCGATGGCGATCAACGTCGAATCCAGGACCGCCTCGACGTACCCTACGCCGAGAAGATTCAGCGAGATGCGAAAGGTACGGATGTTCTCCGACTGCGGTACGCGCTCCTGAACGTTGGTGTCCGGAAACGCGCCATTGGGGCAGATGGCGCGCTGGTTGACGAGCGTACGCCCCTTGATGACCTCAGAGCCGTCGTTGATCGGGATGTCTGGGAACACGAACCGCCCATTCCGGTCGTTGTGACCGACTCGCAACTCCAAGATCTGGCTGTTGCCGCCCGAGATGGGATTCTGATGGCACTCGCGGCAGGATTGAGCGTTGTAGATTGGGCCGAGGCCGTCCGGAATCTGCTCGACCTCATCGAATTTCGCCTGATCGGTTTGATGAACAGGGGCGTCGGTGAAGCCATTGCTTGCGCCGTCGAAACCCGTCGGTGCCTGCTGCGGGGGCAGAGGATGAGTGGTGGAGCGAGACGGCGGCCCCGAGGAAGTCGGACGCGGACCCGTCGAACACGCGGTCACGAAGACGCTGAGACTCAATACGGCAAGCCCCGTCCAGCTCTTCATCGCATGCTCCCTCCAGCTGGCTCGCTGCAAGATCTATACCCGCGCGGGCTGCGCCAAGCTATCGCATAAGCTCGAGAAACTGACGCGCGCAGGAGCGCGCCCCTGACGATTCGATCTCGCCGTGAAAGGATGCCAGCCTGCAACGAACTACTGCTCGTTGAGTGCCTGGCTGACGGGCATGCGCCCTGCGCGGATCGCGGGCAACAATCCGCCGAGCAGACCGATCCCCAGGGCTCCCAACACGGCCTCGAATATCAGACGAGCCGGGACCACGAACTGGAAGGCGAACTGCGTATTG
>DASXNC010000167.1:0-2525 GCA_036495325.1 Steroidobacteraceae bacterium | reverse complement strand
AGACGGCGGACTGCATCTCCTCCCGATGGATACGGACCGAGCCCCCGCCGATCTCGGAGCCGTTGAGGGCGAGATCGTAGGCCTTCGCGAGCGCAGTCTGCGGGCTCGCGGCGAGCTCGCGCGGATCGTCGAGCTTCGGCGAGGTGAACGGATGGTGCATGGCGACCCAGCGCTTCTCGTCCGCATCCCACTCGAACATCGGAAAATCGAACACCCAGAGCGGCCGCCACCCTTCGACGAGCCGGCCCGTGCCCTGCCCGACCGCTATGCGAAGCGCACCGAGCGAGTCGTTCACCACTTTCGCCGTCCCGGCGCCGAAGAAGATCAGATCGCCATCCTCCGCGGCGGTTCGCTCGAGGATTCCGCGCAAGGCGGCATCGCTCAGGAATTTGATGATTGGGGACTGCAGGCCCTCCCGTCCCTTCGCGCGTTCGTTGACCTTCACGTAGGCGAGTCCCTTCGCGCCGTAGCGCGCGACGAACGCCGTGTAGTCGTCGATCTCCTTGCGCGAGAGCGACCCACCCTGCGGTACGCGCAGTGCCGCGACGCGGCCGGCGGGGTCGTTCGCGGGAGCGGCGAATACCTTGAAGTCGCAATCCCTCACGAGGTCCGCCACGTCGACGAGCTCGAGCGCGATGCGCAGGTCGGGCTTGTCCGAGCCGAAGCGGCGCATCGCCTCCGCGTATGTCATGCGTGGGAAGGGATCGGGAAGCTCGGCGCCGAGCACCTCCCGGAACACGTGGCGCACCAGCGCCTCCATGAGGCGCATGATCTCTTCCTGAGGAAGGAAGGAGGTCTCGATGTCGAGCTGCGTGAACTCGGGCTGGCGGTCCGCGCGCAGGTCCTCGTCGCGAAAGCAGCGCACGATCTGATAGTACCGGTCGAACCCGGCGACCATGAGCAGCTGTTTGAAGAGCTGCGGAGACTGCGGCAGCGCGAAGAACTTTCCGGCGTGCGTGCGGCTCGGAACGAGGTAGTCCCGCGCCCCCTCCGGCGTCGACTTTCCGAGCACCGGCGTCTCGATGTCCATGAACCCGTTCGCATCGAGATAGCTGCGCATCGCACGCGTCAGGCGATACCGCAGTCTCAGGCGGTCCCGCATCGTCTCGCGGCGCAGGTCGAGGTAGCGGTATTTGAGCCGCACTTCCTCGCTCACCGTCTCATCGAGCTGGAACGGCAGCGGCTCGGAGCGGTTGAGCACCTCGATGGCCTCGGCGAGCAGCTCTACGCGGCCGGAGGCGAGCTGCGGATTGACCGTGCCGGCGGGGCGCTCGCGCACGCGCCCGCGCACACTCACGACGAATTCGTTGCGCAGCCGCTCCGCTTCTTTGAACACCTGCGGGCGATCGGGATCGAAGACCACCTGCAGCAGCCCCTCCCGATCGCGCAGATCGACGAAGATGACGCCGCCGTGATCGCGCCGGCGATGGACCCATCCTGCGACCGTGATCTCGCAGCCGGTGAGTGTCTCGTTGACGTTTCCGCAGTAGTGCGAGCGCATATTTTCAAAGCTTACCAGATGACTCGTGCGAGCCGCGTCGGACGGTACCGATCAGCTCGGCACCGATCAGCACTGCAGCAAGCCGCCGCGCCGCGCGCGGCACGGCTCACTCGGTGAGCTGAGGAACGGGCGCGGCCGCGCCTCGGTAAGGCGGTGTGACGACCCCGCACGTGACGATCATCTTCATCGCCGCATCGACGCTCATTTCGAGCGGGACGAGCTGCGAGCGCGGGACGAGGATGATGAAGCCGGCGGTCGGGTTTGGCGCCGGGGAGATGAAGACGCACACGAGCGGCTCGCCCGTCTTCGCACTCACCTCCGGCACATCGTCTGCCGTGACGAATCCGATGCTCCAGATACCCGGGCGCGGATACTCGACCGCCACGACTTGCCGGAAAGAGTGGCTCGAGGTGAGCACGCTCTCCGCGAAACTCTTCACGCCGCTGTAGACCGAGCGCACGAGCGGAATCCGCTGAAGCAGTTCCTCCCAGTACGTGACGAGCTGGCGGCCGACGAGATTGGTCACCGCAAGTCCGGTCAGCAGCACCAGGACGAAGGCAAAGAGCACCCCGAGACCGGGAATATAGACGCCGAGCAGGACCTCCGGCCGCAGCCGCGCAGGCAGCAGCACGAACGTCCGGTCCATCACATCGACGATGAACTCCACGACCCAGATCGTGGCGAGGATCGGGAGCCACACGAGCATCCCGGCGATGAGGTACCGCCGCACGTTCCAGCCGCGCCGGGTGACGGCCGCGGCGCGTGGCGTATCGGCGCGCTCCGGCCCGGGCGATTCCGCGTCAATGCGGCTCGCCATGGCCCCTCAACGCCGCGACTTGCCGCGCCCGGAGCGCGTCCTGGCCTTGCTCGAGGCGACCTTCGCGCTCGGCCGCCGGGCCGAAGTGCGCCGGGACGGCCCGCTCTTTGCGGGCGTCGAGGCGCGACGCTGATCGCCACGCGCCGACTGTGCGGCCGACCGGCCCGAAGTCGCAGCGCCGCGCCGCGCACCTCCGCCGGCTTCCAC
>DASXNC010000166.1:0-6122 GCA_036495325.1 Steroidobacteraceae bacterium | reverse complement strand
CCGCGTCGTCAGCTCGTGAGCGGCGTCGTCAAACGTGTGGATCGCAACGGAGTCTACGTCGATCTCGGCTCGAACGCGGAAGGCTTCGTGCCCCGCCCGGACATGATCCCGCGTGAGCAGGTCAAGCCGCAGGATCGCATCAAGGCCTTCCTGAAGGAGGTTCGGTCCGAGCCGCGTGGGCCACAGCTGTTCCTGACGCGCACCGCGCCCGAGTTCCTGATCGAGCTCTTCAAGCTCGAGGTCCCGGAGGTGGGGCAGGGCCTCATTCAGATCCTCGGCGCCGCACGCGACGCGGGCGTGCGGGCCAAGATCGCCGTGCGCAGCAGCGACCCGCGCATCGACCCCGTCGGCGCCTGCGTCGGAATGCGCGGCTCGCGGGTGCAGGCGGTCTCCAACGAGATTGCCGGCGAGCGCGTGGACATCATCCCCTACGACGACAATACGGCGCAGTTCGTCATCAACGCGATGTCGCCCGCGGAGGTGATGTCGATCGTTGTCGACGAGGACAAGCACAGCATCGACATCGCGGTTGCGGAGGAGAAGCTCTCCCAGGCGATCGGCCGTGGCGGACAGAACATCCGCCTCGCGAGCCAGCTCACCGGCTGGGACCTCAACGTCATGAACGAATCCGACGCCGAGGCGAAGAGCGACACCGAGGCGCGCGAGCTCGTGCAGACCTTCATGAAGCAGCTCGACGTGGACGAGGACGTCGCGACCATCCTCGTGCAGGAGGGCTTCTCGACGATCGAGGAAGTGGCCTACGTGCCGCAGGGCGAGCTCATGGCGATCCAGGAGTTCGATGAGGAGATGGTGAAGGAATTGCGCAATCGCGCGCGCGACGTGCTCCTTACCCAGGCGATCGCGAGCGAGGAGACGCTCGATGAATCGATGCCGGCCGACGATCTGCTGCTGCTCGAGGGCATGAGCCCGGATCTCGCGCTCGCACTCGCACGTCGTGGAGTGCGTACGCGCGAGGATCTCGCGGAGCAGTCCGTGGACGATCTCGCAGACATCGAGGGGCTGGCCGCCGAAGAGGCGGGGCGCCTCATCATGACGGCGCGCGCGCCGTGGTTCGAGGCCGGCCGGGGATGAAGCTCCGGACTGGCTTCAGAGGTTTGATTGATGGCTGACGTAACCGTTTCACAGTTCGCGCAGGTGCTGAAGGTGCCGGTCGATCGACTGCTCGCGCAGCTCGATCAGGCGGGCATCAAGGTGGCAGGTCCCGAGGACCGCATCACCGATGAGGCCAAGCTCGAGCTGCTCACCCACCTGCGCCGCAGCCACGGAGCGGAGTCCGACGGCGACGGCGCTCCGCGCCGCATCACGCTCAAGCGCAAGACGCAAGGCGAGCTTAGGCTGGCAAGCGACCGGGGCCGCACGCGCACCGTCAACGTCGAAGTGCGCAGCACACGCAAGTACATCAAGCGCGACGTGCTCGAGGAGCGCGCGCGGCTGCAGCAGGAGGATCTCGACCAGCAGAAGCAGCGTCAGGCCGAGGAGGCAGCCCGGCTCGAGAGCGAGCGGCTGGAGGCCGAGCGGCGTGAGCGCGAGCGGATCGAGGCGATCGAGGCCGAAAACCGGCGCCGGGTCGAGGAGGAGCAGAGTCGCAAGCGGGCGCAGGAGGATGCGCGGCGCCTTGCGGAGCAGCAGGCTCGCGAGGAGGCCGAGCGGCGCGATCGGGAGCAGCAGCGCCGCGCCGACGGAGAGCCTCAGCGTGCCGAGCGTCAGGAGCGCCCGGCAGCCACCGAGGCGCGGGCGCGAACGCCGGAGCGTGCGCCCGCCGAGCGGGCCCCCGTCGTGGAAGCGCGGCCCAGCGAGGAGGCGGCGGCGAAAGCGCAGCCGACGCGCTACGGGCGCCAGGAGCTGCACGTAACGACCGACGTGAGCTCGCGGTTCAAGAAGAAGAGGCGCGCAAAGTCGCGGCCGCTCGCGGTGGGCGGTGATGGGCGCCACGCTTTCGAGATGCCGACGGCACCCGTCAAGCGCGAGGTGTCGGTCGGGGAAACCATCACGGTTGCCGAGCTCGCCCAGAAGATGGCGGTGAAGGCGACCGAGGTCATCAAGGCGCTCATGAACATGGGCGTGATGGCGACCATCAACCAGCCGATCGACCAGGACACCGCGGTCCTCGTGGTCGAGGAGCTCGGTCACACCGCGAAAATTCAAAAGGAGAACGAGATCGAGGCGGACCTGCAAGGCGCCACCGCGGAGAGCGCGGAGATCGAGCCGCGGCCGCCCGTCGTGACCGTGATGGGCCACGTCGACCATGGGAAGACCTCGCTCCTCGACTACATCCGTCGCACCAAGGTCGCGGCGGGAGAAGCGGGCGGCATCACGCAGCATATCGGGGCGTACCAGGTTGCGACCGAGAAGGGGACGATCACCTTCCTCGATACCCCGGGCCATGCGGCCTTCACGGCGATGCGCGCGCGCGGGGCGAAGGTGACGGACGTCGTCGTGCTCGTCGTGGCGGCCGACGACGTCGTCATGCCGCAGACCATCGAGGCGATCCAGCATGCCCGAGCGGCCGGCGTGCCCATCGTCGTTGCGGTGAACAAGGTCGACAAGAGCGACGCCGATCCTGATCGCGTGCGTACCGAGCTTTCCAAGCAGGAAGTGATTCCCGAGGAGTGGGGCGGCCAAGCGATTTTCGTGAACGTTTCGGCGCGCACCGGGGCCGGCGTGGACCGGCTGCTCGAGGCGATTCTGCTGCAGGCGGAGGTTCTCGAGCTACAAGCGCCGGCCGATGGGCTCGCGAGCGGCGTCGTCATCGAATCGAGCATCGAGAAGGGGCGCGGCGCCGTCGCGACCGTGCTCGTGAAGAGGGGAACGCTGCACATGGGCGATTCGATCCTCGCGGGCACGGAGTTCGGACGCGTGCGCGCGATGTTCGACGAGAGCGGCAACGCCGTGCAGGAAGCGCCCCCCTCGATGCCGGTCGCCGTGCTCGGGCTATCGGGCGCGCCGAATGCGGGCGACGATCTGCTCGCCGTCGAGAGCGAGCGCAAGGCGCGCGAGGTCGCGCTCTATCGCCAGGGGAAGTTCCGCGACGTGAAGCTCGCGCGGCAGACGACCCGCCCCGAGGATGTGTTCTCGCAGCTCGAGGCCGAGAAGGCCGGAGTCGTCGCGATTCTCATGAAGGCCGACGTTCAGGGAAGCGTGGAGGCGCTGCGCGATGCGCTCACGAAGCTCTCGACCGAGGAGGTGCAGGTGAAAGTGATCGCGAGCGGAGTCGGGGGCATCACGGTCTCCGACGTGCAGCTCGCCGCCGCCTCCAAGGCGCGGATCATCGGCTTCAACGTGCGCGCCGATGCGGGGGCGCGCGACGCAGTGAAGGACACCGGCGTCGAGGTGCGCTACTACAGCATCATTTACGAGGCCATCGACGACGTTAAACAGCTGATGAGCGGCATGCTCCAGCCGGAAGTGAAGGAGCAGATCGTAGGTATCGCGCAGGTGCGCGAGGTGTTTCGCTCGAGCAAATTCGGCGTGGTCGCGGGCTGCCTCGTCACCGAGGGTTACGTTCGCCGCAATCACCCGATTCGCGTGCTGCGCGACAACGTCGTGATCTTCGAGGGGGCGCTCGAATCGCTGCGGCGCTTCAAAGACGACGCGAGCGAGGTGCGCGCCGGCACCGAGTGCGGGATCGGCGTGAAGAACTACCAGGACGTGCGCGTCGGCGATCAGATCGAGTGCTTCACGCGCGTCGAGGTGGCGCGCACGGTGGCCTGATGCGCCGCGGCGGCACACGATGAGTGATTCGCGGCGGCGCAAGATCGAGGGCGAGCTGCACCGCGCACTGGCGGCGCTCGTCAGCCGCGAGGTGAAGGACCCGCGCGTCGGCAACGTGACGATCACCCACGTAGACATCGCGCCAGACTTGAAGACGGCGCGGGTGTTCTTCGTCCCGTTCGCATCGAGCCACGACGTCGGCGAAGTGCAGGCGGGCCTCACGCGCGCCGCGGGCTTTCTGCGCGGCGAGGCCGGCCGCCGGCTCGGACTCAGATACGCGCCGCGGCTCGAGTTCGTCTTCGACGAGCGCATCGATGAGGCGGATCGGCTGACGCGGCTGATCGACCGCGCAGTGCGGGATTCCCCCGGCGCGAAGCGCCGTTAGATGTACGGGGTCGCGTCTCCGACAGGAATCCTGCTGCTCGACAAGCCCGAAGGGCTCTCCTCGAACGCCGCATTGCAGCGTGTGAAGCACCTGCTCGGCGCATCGAAGGCCGGTCACGTCGGCAGCCTCGATCCACTCGCGACCGGGATGCTCCCGATCTGTCTCGGGGAGGCGACCAAGGTCGCCGGCGAGATCGTCGGCGGGCGCAAGCGCTACGTATTCGAGGTGCTGCTCGGCTCCCGTACCGATACGGGCGATCGGGAGGGTGAAGTGATCGAGACGGCACCGGTGCCCGCGCTCGATTCCGCGGACATCGAGCAGGCGCTCGCGCGTTTTCGCGGACCGCTTTTGCAGGTGCCGCCCATGTACTCGGCGATCAAGCGTGCGGGCCAGCCGCTCTACCGCCTCGCTCGAGCCGGTATAGAGATCGAGCGCGCGCCACGCGAGATCGAGGTCCATGCGCTCAGCCTCGTCGGGATGCGTGGCGGCGACGCGAGGCCCGAAGCGCTGAGCTTCGAGGCGCTCACCTCGAAGGGCACGTACATCCGCGTGCTCGCCGAGGAGATCGCGCGGGCGCTCGGCACCTGCGGGCACGTCATTCGCCTGCGCCGACTCTCGGTCGCACCGTTCGAACACGAGCCGATGCTGGGGCTCGATGAGGTGGAGGCCCTCTGCCGGGCGGGCGGACGCCCGCCGCTCATCGCACCCGATCGCGCGCTCGATGCGCTGCCGCCGCTCGATCTGCCGGAGGCCGCCGCGCGGCGGGTTCTCAATGGACAAGCGGTCGCGGCGCACGGGCTCGCGAGCGGCCGCGTACGTCTCTATGACGAGCGCGGGCGCTTCTTAGGTCTCGGCGAGGCGGACGGGCGCGGAACGGTCAGGCCGAAGCGGATGTTTCTTGTGGGTGAGGGGGGCAGCGGGTAGAATGCCGCGCCTCGACGAGACAGGGTAAAAGGCCCGGAAATATCGGGAATGCAAGCGTAATGGCATTGAGTAGCGAGAAGAAGGGCGGAATCGTCGCACAGTACCGCCGTGATCCGGCGGACACCGGCTCGCCCGAGGTACAGATCGCGCTCCTTTCGGAGCGAATCAATGGCCTCGGCGGGCATTTCAGCGCGCACAAGCGCGACCACGCCTCGCGCCGGGGCTTGGTGAAGCTCGTCAATCAGCGTCGCAAGCTCCTCGACTATTTGAAGTCGACCCAGCCGAGCAAGTACCAGGAGCTCGTCGAGCGCCTGGGACTTCGCCGCTGAGCACTCAACGAAGGCCGCGCCGGAATCAGATCCCGCGCGGCCTTCGCCACTCTCGCTTCCCGAAATTGAGGATCGAATCGTGAGCGTCTTCTCGAAGTCATTTGCCTACGGACCACACTCGGTCACGATCGAAACGGGTGAACTCGCGCGCCAGGCCGATGCTGCGGTCAAGGTCGCGATGGGCGACACCGTCGTGCTCGTCACCGCGGTGGCTCGGCAGCAGCCGGCGGCCGGACGCGACTTCCTGCCCCTCACTGTCAACTACGTCGAGAAGACCTACGCGGCCGGACGCATTCCCGGCGGGTTCTTCAAGCGCGAGGGGCGCCCGACGGAGAAAGAGACGCTGACCTCGCGCCTCATCGACCGTCCGATCCGTCCGCTGTTTCCCGACGGCTTCTATAACGACGTGCAGGTCGTCGCGACCGTGCTGTCCGTCGATCCGGACATCGATCCGGATATCCCCTCGCTCCTCGGCGCCTCCGCCGCGCTCTCGCTCTCGGGCGCGCCTTTCAAAGGGCCGATCGGTGCCGCGCGCGTCGGCTACCGCGAGGGCAAGTACCTCTTGAATCCGACCGCCAAGGACCTCGAGACCTCGCAGCTGCATCTCGTCGTCGCCGGGACCGCTCAGGCGGTGCTCATGGTCGAGTCGGAGGCGAAGGCCCTCCCTGAGGATGTGATGCTCGGCGCCGTCGTGTTCGGGCATCAGGAGATGCAGGTTGCGATCCGCGCGATCCGCGAGCTCGTAGCCGAGA
>DASXNC010000165.1:0-2428 GCA_036495325.1 Steroidobacteraceae bacterium | reverse complement strand
CACAACGATCTCGAGAACGTCGGGTATACCGCGAGGCATCAGACATTTTTCGAGATGCTCGGCAATTTCTCCTTCGGGGACTACTTCAAGCGCGAGGCGATCCGCTACGCCTGGGATTTCATCACGCGCGAGCTCGGGCTCGACCCCGCGCGGCTCTGGGTCACCGTGTATCGCGATGACGATGAGGCGGCGCGCATTTGGGTCGAGGAGATCGGTGTTCCGGCATCGCGTGTCGTGCGGCTCGGCGAGGACTCGAATTTCTGGACGATGGGGGACACGGGCCCCTGCGGCCCCTGCAGCGAGATCTTCTACGACCAGGGCCCGGAACTCGCAGGCGGCCCGCCGGGCTCGCCCGACGAGGACGGCGACCGCTTCGTCGAGTTCTGGAATCTCGTTTTCATGCAGTTCGACCGGTCGGCGGACGGCGCGCTAGCGCCGCTCCCGAAGCCCTCCGTCGACACGGGCATGGGGCTCGAGCGCATCGCGTCGATCATGCAGGGCGTGCACTCGGTCTACGACATCGACCTCTTTCGGCGGCTCATCGAGGCGGCAGCGCAGCTCGCTGACACTCAGGATCTCGGCTCGGCATCGCTCCGTGCGATTGCCGATCACATCCGCTCGTGCACTTTTCTCATCGTCGATGGCGTGCTGCCCTCGAACGAGGGGCGCGGCTACGTGCTCCGGCGCATCATCCGCCGCGCGATCCGGCATGGGTATCAGCTCGGAATACGCGAGCCGTTTTTCTACCAGCTCGTGGGGGTGCTCGAGGAGGAGATGGGCGGGGCTTTCCCGGAGCTCACGCGCTCGCGGGCGCACGCGGAGCGTGTGCTGAAGCAGGAGGAGGAGCGATTCGCCGAGACGCTCGCGACGGGCATGGCGCTGCTCGAGGACGCGATCGGCCGGCTGAAAGGGCCGAAGGTCATACCGGGCGACGTGGTGTTCAAGCTCTATGACACGTACGGCTTTCCCGTCGATCTGACGGCCGACATCGCGCGCGAGCGCAGACTCACAGTCGACCAGGCGGGCTTCGAGGGGGCGATGGAAGCGCAGCGCGCGCGGGGCCGGGCGGCGAGCCGGTTCGGAGTCGACCTGCGCGGCGGCGCGGAACTGGACGCACGAACGCTGTTCCAGGGCTATGAGGCACTGAGTGCCGACGGCCAAGTGGTCGCCTTGCTGAAGGACGGCACGCCCGTCGAGACGCTCGGTGCCGGCGAGCACGGCGAGGTCGTGCTCGACCGGACGCCTTTCTACGCCGAAGCGGGGGGGCAGGTCGGAGACACCGGCGAGCTCGCGGGCCGAGGCGTGAGGTTCGTCGTCGAGGACACGCGCAAGCGCGGCGCAGCGCATGCACATCTGGGCCTCGTCGCCGAGGGACGCATCCGTGTCGGCGATGTGCTCGCCGCGAATGTCGATGGTGCGCGGCGGCGCGCCATCATGCTCAATCATACGGCCACGCATTTGCTGCATGCGGCACTGCGCGAGCGGCTCGGTACGCACGTGCAGCAGAAAGGTTCGCTCGTCGCGCCGGACCGGCTGCGCTTCGACTTCTCGCACTACCAGCCCTTGAGCACCGAGGAGCTGGTCGACATCGAGCGGCGCGTCAACGAGGAGATCCGGCGCAATGCGCCCGCGGAGACGCGCGTGATGGACTACGAGCAGGCGGTGGCATCCGGCGCCATGGCGCTCTTCGGCGAGAAATACGAGCAGAGCGTGCGCGTCCTGCGCGTCGGTGATTTCTCAACGGAGCTCTGCGGAGGCACGCACGTCGAGCGCTCGGGCGACATCGGGCTGTTCAAGGTCGTCTCGGAGGGCGGGATCGCGGCCGGCGTGCGCCGCATCGAGGCGGTCACGGGCGAGACGGCACTGCATTATGTCGAACGCGGAGAGTCCTTGCTGCGCGAGGTCGGAGACCTCGTGCGCGGCTCGCGCGAGGAAGTGCCCGAGAAGGTGCGCGAGGCGCTCGACAGATTACGTCAAATGGAGCGCGATTTGCGGGTGCTCAAGGATCGTCTGGCCTCGGGCCAGGGCGTCGATCTCGCCGCAGGCGCAGTCGATGTCCGGGGCGTCAAGGTCGTCGCTAGGAAGGTCGAAGGAGCCGATACGGGCGCGTTGCGGACCGCCGTGGATCAACTGAAGAGCCGTCTCAAATCGGCGGTTGTCGTACTCGCCTCGGTCGAGGGGAGCTCGAAGATCGTGCTGGTCGCGGGGGTGACGGCGGACCAGACCGCGCGTATCAAAGCCGGAGAGATCGTCAGTGCCGTCGCGGCGCAGGTCGGGGGCCGCGGGGGCGGGAAACCGGATTTCGCCCAGGGCGGCGGTGCGAAACCCGAGGCACTGGATGCGGCTCTCGGCGGCGTCGCGGAGCTCGTCAGAGCGAGGCTCGAGTCGGCCTGTTAGCGCTCACAAGCATCGCCACCCTGTTGAGCTT
>DASXNC010000164.1:0-2381 GCA_036495325.1 Steroidobacteraceae bacterium | reverse complement strand
CCCTCGCTCCAGGCATTCGCCGTATGGACGATCGAGCGCTCGGGGCCGCGGAACCAGCGGATTGCACCGGCATCGCCGCTTCGCGGGACGATGCCGTAGTAGCTTTGCTTGTCGCGATCCCACCCCCAATGAATGCGCCCTTCCTCCAAGCGCTCGAGGCTTGTCACCGCGGAGCTGCCGGGAATCACGACGTGGCGATCGGTGATCGCAATGTCGTGCAGCATCGTCGTGTGCGGCACCTCGAAGCGCAGCGGGCGCCCCATCCGGCCCGCGGCATCGAAGCTTGCGAGGAACACCTCGCGTGAGGCCATGCCGCTCGCCTCGTATCCGAACGCGACGAGCTCTCCGGTTGCCGGATCGAGCTTCGGGTGCGCGGTGAAAGTCTGACTGCGCCATGCGCCGCCGAAATCCTCGCGGCCCAGTGTCTCGAGCGTGTTGGGGTCGATCCGGTACGGGAGTCCATCCTCCTTCGTGGCGTAGAGCTTGCCCGCGAGAATGACCGGTGTGGTGTTCGCCGTGGTGCGCTCGCCGGGGTCCTCGAGATTGCGCACCTCGGGATCGTCCGTGAACGGATTGCGGTAGTAGCCGTAGAGTTGCCGCCGAGCCGCAAGCTGCCGCTCGTAGCGGTCGGTGCGCACATAGCGTCCGCGATAATCGACGAGGCCGCCGCCCCGGAACCGAAAGACGCTGATGTAGCCGTCGGCCGCGAGGCTCGCGTCGTCGCGAAACTTCGGCGGATACAGCCAGTCGGCGTGCAGGCGATAGAAGGCGCCGGTGAGCTCGGGCGGCACCCTGCCCGTCACCTCGCAGTCGCGAATCTCCGCGTCGAATCGCGCGGCGGCGAAGTAGCCGACCGCCTGCGGCATGCCCGAGAAATCGACCATCTACCGAGGTTACCGCGGGGCCGAAAGCAGGTCGAGGTCGCCGCCGATTGCCGCGGTGTTGATCGTCAACGTGCGCTCCGTCGCGAAGCGCAGCAGGTAGTACGGGCCCCCTGCCTTCGGGCCGGTGCCCGAGAGTCCCTGCCCGCCGAAGGGCTGCACGCCCACGACGGCGCCGATCATGTTGCGATTGACGTACGTGTTGCCGACGCCGACCGAGCGGAAGACATGTTCGGCAAAGCCGTCAAGACGGCTCTGTACGCCAAGCGTGAGGCCGAAGCCGGTGCCGCGAATCGCATCGATGACCCGCGGGAGCTCCGCGGCTCGATACCGCGCGACGTGCAGGATCGGTCCGAACTCCTCGGTGCGCAGCTGATCGAGCGCGCGCAACTGAAACAAATGAGGCGGGAAGAAGTGGCCGGCCGCGAGCCTCTCATCGAGGGAACAGGCGAAGAGCAGCTCGGCCTCGGTACGCATCCGTTCGGCGTGAGCCCGGAGGCGCTCGACGGCCGCGGAGGAGATGACGGGCCCCACGTCCGTTGCCGGATCGGCCGGGTCGCCGATCCTCAGGCTCTTCATGGCCCCGATCAGCATCTCGTTGATGCGGTCCGCGATCTCCTCTTGCAGATAGAGCATGCGCAGGGCCGAGCACCGCTGCCCGGCGCTCGTGAACGCCGATGTGACCGCATCATCGACGACCTGCTCGGGCAGCGCGGTCGAGTCGACGATCATCGCGTTCACGCCGCCCGTCTCCGCGATGAGCGGCACGATCGGCCCGTCGCGATGCGCGAGCGCACGTTGGATCGCGGCTGCGGTCGCGGTCGAGCCCGTGAAGGCGACGCCGCCGAGCGCCGGATGCCGGAATGCGATTTCACCGAAAGGAGGACCTTCGGCGGGAGTGAGCTGCAAGACACCAGGCGGAACGCCGGCCTCGCGCAAGAGTCTCGTCATGGCGCAGGCGACGAGGGGCGTCGCCGGCGCAGGCTTGGCCACGACCGCATTGCCCGCCGCGAGCGCCGCAGCGATTTGCCCGGTAAAGATCGAGAGCGGGAAGTTCCACGGACTGATACAGACGAACACACCCCGGCCGTGCAGCGAGAGCAGATTGCGCTCGCCCGCAGGGCCGGGAAGCTCCCGGGGAGCGCCGAAGAGCTCACGGGCCCGGGCGGCGTAGTAGCGGCAGAAGTCGACCGACTCGCGCACCTCGGCCACGGCATCGGGCAGTGTCCTGCCAGCCTCGCGCACGAGCAGGCTCACGAAGGTGGCGCGGCGCTCTTCGAGGAGGTCGGCCGCGCGCTCGAGGCGATGCGCCCGCTGCGCAGCGGGCTCGGAATCCCAGTCCGGCTGCGCGAGCGCGGCGGACTCGATGGCGCGGGAGATCTCCTCCGCGGTCGCATCTCTCGCGGTGCCGACTGTCTCCGCCGTGTTGGCTGGAGACACGATAGACGCGACCCCGAGCGCAGGCTCGCCGCGGCGGCCGTGGACTGCGGCTCGCGGGCT
>DASXNC010000163.1:0-2730 GCA_036495325.1 Steroidobacteraceae bacterium | reverse complement strand
CCGGTGCGAGCCGAATCCTGGACTTTCGCGCTGATCGCCTCGTCCACTCGCTCCGGCAAATTCGCGAGCTGCTCCTCCATGGCCGCGATCTTGTCGTCGAGCTCGATCTGCTCGAGGTTCGTGCCCGGCTCGCCCTCGAGCGAGCGGCGCAGACGCCGCGCCTGATTGAGAGCGGTCTGAAGCTGCTGCCGCGCGCTCGCGATTCCGGCGCGGAACTGCGGGTCCCGGGTCACGTTCGCCGCGACCCGCGCGCCGTCCGACTCCACCACGTGCCGGTTCGTGATCACGTGGCAGTCGTCGTCGACGATGAAGCCGGAGCCGAGGCCCCATCCAGTCTTGATGAACACGGTCGCGTTACGTGCCGTCTCGATGGCGTTGCGCGCCGGGTGGGAGCGTGCGAGCTGCGCACCGAGACCGGAAAGGTTCGCGGCGCGGGGTGACGCGCTGTTTCCCGGAACGACCGCATCCGAAGCGGGCGCACCGCTCGATGAGCCATCCTGTGGCGCAGGCGCGGAAGTCCTGTGGCGCATCGCCCCGTAGACGATGGCCGCAGTCGCGATGACGGCAAGAGCGAGCACGCCCGGACCGAAGCCTGAGGGCCTCGATTCCGGGCTCGCTCGGCGATCACGCGGTACGGATGGTGCCTGCTGCTGCGCGAGCTTTGCGAAATAGACGCCGCACGACCCGCACTGGACCGCGTCGTCCTGCTCGTGACCGCACTTCGGACATTTCACGGCCGAGCTTATAGCAGCGCCCGGCGCGCGACTTTCGTGACCGGATGCCGATTCCCGCGATAACTGCAGCTGGGCTGCCGACGGACGGCTGCGTGGCGCCGACCGGCGGCTGCGCGCGGAATCTCGTGCTTATCGGCTTACCGGCCCGGACGACTCGATCGGCGCACAGTTCGTGCGTCCGGACATCACACAGTCCTGCAGCCGTGCGGCGCGGCCGAGGACCCGGACCAGGAGCATTCCCCCGAGCACGAGCAGCAGCGTGATGAGGAGCCCTACCAGGGCACCCCAGCGCGGATCGGGAACACGCGGGTGCCCCGGCTCATCCGCCCTGCGCGGCAGGAAGTAGAGCCTCGGTACGCCGAGGAGCGCGAGGAAGGTGCGTAGGCTCGACATGGCTCGAGAGATAGCTTAGACCACCTGCGCGTCGGGACAAAGGCCCGTGAAGATCGAACGCGCAGACCCTCCCCGCGCGCTCACTCCCGCAGCGCGGGCGCCGCCGACTGCTTCGGCGCCCTTGCCCCGCCCCGCCCCACGAGCTCGTGCAGTCGCGTGTAGTCCACCGCGTTCTCCCATCGCGCCACCACGATCGTCGCAACGGAGTAGCCGACGACATTGACGAACGTCAGCGCCTCGGACATCAATCGATGGATGCCCAGAATGAGCGCGACGCTCGCGACCGGCACCGTACCCGAGGTAGCAAGCGTCGCGGCGAGGACGACGAACCCTGCCCCCGCGACACCGGCGGCACCCTTGGATGTGACGAGCAGTACGCCAATCAGGCCGAGCTGCTGTGCGAGCCCGAGATGCGTGTCCGTCGCCTGCGCGAGGAACACGACCGCCGTGCAGAGGTAGAGGCACGTGCCGTCGAGATTGAACGAGTAGCCGGTCGGCACGACGAGGCCCACCACCGACTCATCACACCCGAGCGCGCGCAGCTTCTCGATGAGGCGCGGGAGCACGGTCTCAGTGGAAGTCGTCGCGGCGACGATCACGATCTCGTCGCGAATATAGGCGAGCAGCCGCACGAGGCTCACGCCGGCCCAGTACGCGATCGCCCCGAGCACGATGAAGACGAACGCGAGGGATACGAAGTAGAACTCCGCGAGCAGCTTCCCGAGCGCGAGGAGCGATCCCGCGCCGAAGCGGCCGACCGTGAAGGCCATCGCGCCGAACGCTCCGAGCGGCGCGAGCCACATGATGAAGCCGACGATGCGGAATACGGCCTCCGAGGCGAGTCCGACGAGCTCGACGATCGGCCGTCCGCGCTCGCCCATCATCGACACGGCGACCGCGAACAGGATGGACACGAGCAGCACCGGCAGCACATCCGGATGAGTGAATGCGCCGACGAAAGTCTGCGGGATGATGCCGAGCAGGTACTCGACCACGCCTCCCTGATGCGCACGTGCTGCGTACTCGGCGACCGCGCGCGCATCGAGCGCCCGCGGGTCGATGTGCATGCCGGCGCCCGGTCGGGTGAGATTCACGGCGACCAGGGCGAAGAAGAGCGCGACCGTCGTCACGACCTCGAAGTAGACGAGTGCCTTGATCGCGACGCGCCCGACCCGGCGCATGTCGCGCATGCCGGCGATGCCGTGAACGACCGTGCAAAAGATGACGGGGGCGATGATCATGCGCACCATCGCGATGAAGGCATCGCCAAACGGCTGCATGCGCGCGCCGAGCGACGGCGAGAGCAGGCCCAGCACGACGCCGGCTACGGTGCCGACGAGCACCTGCAGCCAGAGCTGCCCGGCGAGCCGGCGGAACTGCTGAGGACGCCGCATCGACTACGGCCGCAGCACGCGCGTCAAGCGAACGGCGCGGGCAGCGGGATGCCGAGCTGCACCTGGCCTTTCATCTGGGGAAACAGCGGCTGCGACTGGATGTGCACGCGGTACATCTGCACGTCGCGGAAATAACGCTGTAGCCGCTCGCCGCGCTTGCTGACCGAGGCTCCCGCGGCCTTGAACAGCATCTCGACGGCCTCGCATGC
>DASXNC010000162.1:0-2145 GCA_036495325.1 Steroidobacteraceae bacterium | reverse complement strand
TGCCGCCGAGCCCCGCCGTGAGCAGCCACCGGCCCGCGAGCTGTCCGCCGTAGTGCTGCCGCCCCATCTCCGCGAAAGTCTCGTAGGTCCCCTGCACGATGCCTTGCGAGCCGATGTAAATCCACGAGCCCGCCGTCATCTGGCCGAACATCATGAGACCCTTGCGGTCGAGCTCGTTGAAATGCTCCCACGTGGCCCAGCGCGGCACGAGATTCGAATTCGCGATCAGAACCCGGGGCGCATCGGCGTGCGTCTCGAAAACCCCGACGGGTTTGCCCGATTGAATGAGCAGCGTCTCTCCGCCCTCGAGTCGCCGCAGGGCCGCGACGATGCGGTCGTAGCTCTCCCAGTCGCGCGCCGCGCGGCCGATCCCGCCGTAGACCACCAGCTCCGCGGGCCGTTCGGCGACGTCCGGATCGAGATTGTTCATGAGCATCCGCAGCGGGGCCTCTGTGAGCCAGCTTCGCGCGGTGCGTTCGAGACCGGTGGGCGCGCGGATCACGCGGGTGGAATCGAGGCGGTTCATTTCGGTCTTCCTCGTTGAGTGCGGGCGAATCGGACGCACGCCTCGAGCACTCGCGCGAGTACGGCCTGCGCGAGCGCGGCGCGTGCGGAATCGAATTCGCCCGGCCAGTTCTCCTCCGACACGGTCTCGCTCGGCTCCTCGAGATACGCGCGGCAGGCGAGCTCCATTTGAACGGCATGGACGCCTGCACCGGGCCGACCGTGATGCCGCACCGTCCATCCCCCTTTGAAACGCCCGTCGGTCACGCGGGTGAAGCCCGGATGCTCGCAGGCCTGCTCGACGATCCGGGTGAGGGCCAGGTCGCAGGATCGGCCGTCGTGCGTACCGAGATTGAAATGGTGCAGCGTGCCCTCGAACAGCCTCGGAATGCGGGAGCGGATGGAATGAGCGTCGTAGAGCACGACGAGCCTGTGCTCCGCCCTCAGCCGCTCGATCTCGGCGGCGAGCGCGATATGGTACGGCTCGAAATACTGCGTGCGCCGCACGGCAATCTCTGCGGCATCGGGCTCGCTGCCCGCCACATAAAGCGGCTCGCCGTCGAAAGTCGCGAGCGGACACAGCTCGGTGGTCGCGCGACCCGGATAAAGCGATGCGCCGCTGGGGTCGCGATTCACATCGATCATGGTGCGCGACATCGTCGTGCGCACCGTCGTCGCGTCGAGATCGCGCGTCATGCCGTAGAGCCGATGCACCCACCAGTCGGTGTCCTTGCGCGCAAGCCAGCCTGAGGCCAGGCGGGGCTCGATATCGGCCGGGATGTCCGTCCCCGTATGCGGGAAGCTCACGAGAAGCGGCGCGCCGCCGCGGTCGATCTCGAGCCACGTTCGCCGAGCCGCTTCCGAGTCGCCCCCTCCTCGCGGCGTCATTGGCTTTCCAGCACGCTCGGCAGAGCAATGCCGTGCACCGCGCGCACGACCGCTCCGCTCACCACGAGCGAGACGGCCTCATTGAGATCGGCGTGCAGATACCGGTCGCTCGTGAGAGGTGCGATGCGAGAGCGCACCAGGGCGCGCACGGCCTCGAGCGCCTCGCTCGAGCGGATGGGTGCGTGGAAGTCGCAGCCTTGCGCCGCCGTCATGAGCTCGATGGCGATGATCGCGGCGGCGTTCGCGGTCATCGACAGCAGGCGGCGCGCGCCATGCGCCGACATGGAAACGTGATCCTCCTGATTCGCGGAGGTCGGGATCGAATCGACGCTCGCCGGATGCGCGCGCTGCTTGTTCTCCGACACAAGGGCGGCGGCCGTGACCTGCGGCAGCATGAGCCCGGAGTTGAGCCCCGGTTCGGGCGTGAGAAAGGCGGGCAGTCGGGAAAGATCCGCATCGACGAGCATCGCGATGCGCCGCTCGGCGAGCGAGCCGATCTCGCAGATCGCGAGCGCCATGGCATCGGCGGCGAATGCAACCGGCTCTCCATGGAAGTTGCCTCCCGACAGCGCCGCGTCCGACTCCGGAACGATCAGCGGATTGTCGGTAACGCCGTTCGCCTCGCGCTCGAGCGTGCCCGCCGCATACCGCAGCAGATCGAGCGCCGCGCCCATCACCTGCGGCTGGCAGCGGAGGCAATAGGGGTCCTGCACGCGTTCGTCGCCGATGAGATGCGAGGCGCGGATGGCGCTG
>DASXNC010000161.1:0-1589 GCA_036495325.1 Steroidobacteraceae bacterium | reverse complement strand
TGGTGGATGAGACGTTCGAGCTTTTCGATCGGCTCGGCGCGAACGACCAGCAGCTCGATTTTCCGGTGATCTACGCCTCGGCGCTGCAAGGATGGGCAAGCACCGAGCCGACCGAGCGCCGCCCCGACATGACCGCGCTGTTCGAGGCGATTCTGCAGCACGTGCCTGCGCCGCCGAGCGACGCCGCGGCCCCGCTGCAGCTGCAGATCTCGACTCTCGATTACAACTCCTACGTCGGCCGCATCGGTATCGGCCGCATCCGCCGCGGCACGCTGCGCGCGGGCCAGACGGTGGCCTTGCGGTACGGGACCGAGGATCGCGGCGCCGCGAAAATCGGACAGGTGCTCACCTTCCAGGGTCTCGAGCGCAGGCCCGTGGAGCAGGCGCCCGCCGGGGACATCGTGGCAGTGACCGGCATCGAGGCGGTCAACATCGGTCTCACCGTCTGCGATCCCCTCGCGCCGGAGGGATTGCCGCCCATCCGGGTCGATGAGCCGACGCTTGCGATGAATTTCCAGGTCAACACCTCGCCGCTCGCAGGGCGCGAGGGCAAATTCGTCACGAGCCGGCAACTGCGCGAGCGGCTCTTTCGGGAGCTGCAGGGCAACGTGGCCCTGCGCGTCGAGGACACCGAGGAGCCCGACGTGTTTCGCGTGTCGGGGCGCGGCGAGCTCCACCTGACGATCCTGATCGAGAACATGCGCCGCGAGGGCTACGAGCTCGCCGTCGGCAAGCCGCAGGTGCTCACGCAACTCGTGGACGGCGTCGTGCATGAGCCCTACGAGGCCCTCACCGTCGATGTCGACGCGGAGAACCAGGGCGCCGTGATGGAAGCGCTCGGCCGCCGGCGCGCGGAGCTCGGCGACATGTCCGTCGATTCGCAGGGCCGCGTTCGGCTCGATTACCGCGTGCCCGCTCGCGGGCTGATTGGATTTCAGGGCGAGTTCATGACGCTCACGCGCGGCAATGGGCTCATGAGCCACATCTTCGACGGCTTCGCGCCCGTCAAGGGCGAGATTCCGGATCGCCGCAACGGGGTGCTCGTGAGCAACGAGCAGGGCGACGCGGTCGCCTACGCGCTGTGGTATTTGCAGGAGCGCGGACGGCTGTTCGTCAGTCCGGGCGAGAAGCTCTACGAGGGCATGATCATCGGCATCCACAGCCGCGAGAACGATCTCGTCGTGAACCCGATCCGCACGAAGAAGCTCACCAACATCCGTGCGGCGGGCAAGGACGATGCGATCCTGCTGACCCCGCCCATTCCTCTCACACTCGAATACGCGGTGGAATTCATCGCGGACGACGAGTTCGTCGAGGTCACGCCCCGATCGATCCGCCTCCGCAAGCGCTTCCTCACCGAGCAGGAGCGCCGCCGCGCCTCGCGCAGCGCCGAGCTGGCCCTCCCAGCAGAGACCGAATAGGCACATGGGCGCGGCGCGCTGAAGCGGCGACGCACGGGCAGGAACCCCGGGCCGGGAGCGCGTCCAGGGACGGACAGATGCGAGTCCGACCCGAGCTATCAACTAGGGCCTGTTAACACTAGCGCAACGCCTCGATGACGAGCGCGAAGTAGATAAATGCGATGAACA
>DASXNC010000160.1:0-2373 GCA_036495325.1 Steroidobacteraceae bacterium | reverse complement strand
CCAGGTCTATGCGCGCCACGACCACGGGCTCGACGACCCGCCACACACAAAGACCGGTCTTCTTCGCGATGAGATCGAGGAAGGCCTCGTGCACGCGGCTCTCCTCCTCGGTCGCCTCGATAACTCGCAGCGGCGTCGGCGGTCGCACCACGACTCGGATCGTTCGCGCCTCCGTCGCGCGGGCGGGACCGGCGGACTCCCCGAGCGCGAGGGCGCCCTGCCCACCCGTCATGGCGAGATAGACCTCGGCGAGGAGCTGCGCGTCCAGCAGCGCGCCGTGCAGTTCGCGCCGCGAGTTGTCGACGCTGTAGCGCTTGCAGAGCGCATCGAGATTGTTGCGCTGACCGGGATGCATCTCGCGCGCGAGTGCGAGCGAGTCGAGCACCTGGCAGAGCGAGCCGATCGTGGGAGGCTCTCCCGGTAGCCGGCCGAGCTCCATGTCGAGGAAGGCCACGTCGAACGCGGCGTTGTGGATGACGAGCTCGGCGCCCTGAATGAAGGCGACGAGCTCCTCGGCGATCTCCCCGAAACGCGGCTCGCGCTCGAGCTCTGCGCGCGTGATTCCGTGCACGGCGAGCGCTCCCTCGTCGATCTCGCGCTCCGGATTCAAATAACGATGGAAGCGACGCCCGGTCGCGCGGCGGTTGAGGAGCTCGACGCACCCGATTTCGATGATCCGATGTCCGAGGCCGGGCTCGAGACCCGTGGTTTCCGTATCGAGAACGATCTGCCGCATGAGTCCGGGCATTCTAGCCGGTCATGGCATCGATCGCCCGGTTGGCGAGCTGGTCCACTCGCTCGTTGCCCGGCACGCCCGCATGCCCCGGCACCCAGTGCCACTCCACACGATGGACGGCAGCGAGCTGGTCGAGCTCCGCCCAGAGATCCTGATTCTTGACCGGTTGCCGGCTCGCGGTTCGCCAGCCGCGCGCCTTCCACTGCGGCAGCCACTCCGTGATCCCGCGGCGAACGTATTCGGAATCGGTGTAGAGCCGCACGGCTACTGGCCGCTTGAGTGCCTCGAGCGCCCGGATCACGGCGGTGAGCTCCATCCGGTTGTTCGTGGTGAGCGCTTCAGCTCCTGCGATCTCCTTCTCCTGTCCGTCCCACGAGAGCAACGCCGCCCAGCCGCCCGGTCCCGGGTTGCCGCGGCACGCGCCATCCGTGTAGATCTCGACGATCTTCATGTCGGCCCGCGAGCGCCGGTCGGCAAGCGATCAGCGGCCACCCCGCGGCTCAGCGCAGCGCCTGCCGGGTGGACTGTCGGGTCGTGGGTTTCACGAGACCGCCGAGTACCGCCGGCTTCTCGCGGAAGCGCTGGCGGACGGGAGTGAGCGTGTACACGCGCTTGCGCGCTTTGAGCAGGTACGCCCCGGGCGGAACCGGATTGAGGAGTCCGCGCCGCAGGAGACGCGCGTTGCCTGCCGCCGACTCGGGCGCCGAGCGCCACGGACTGCGATACAGATACCGTCGCGAGGCGACGACCTCGTAGCCGAGCAGCACGAGCCATTCGCGCACCCGTCGCTCGGAGAGCAGACGCCGAATGCCGGGAGGGAAGCCGGCGCGCGCGGTGCCAGCGCGGAGGCCCCAAAGGCTGAGAGGACGGAAACCGAGCACGATCAACTGCCCCTCGCCGGTGAGCACGCGATCGACCTCGCGGACTATGGCGTAGGGGTCCGCCGCGAATTCGAGTGTGTGCGGCAGGAGCACGGCGTCCACGGAATCCCCAACCACGGGCAGCTGAGAGGGACGCGCGATGATATCGGCGCCCTCGGCGAGCGTGCCCGGCGCGATGATCACCTGACGCCGGGTGCGCGCGCCCTCGAGCAATTCGCGCTCGGTGCCCCACGCGCCGATCTGCAGGAACTCCCAGCCGAACACATCCTCCAGCGCCTCGCCAAGCAGCTCCGACTCGGCCGCGACGAGCGCCTGCCCGAGCCCGCTGTGCCACCACGCGCGCAGCGATCCGTGCCGCTCGACTGGGGGATGGAGTTGCAATTTGGAAGGCGCCATGACGCGCAGATTTTACGACTCATTGTCGGATTGGCACAGCCAACCGTGCTACGAGTTGGCCGCAGCCCGTGAAATATCTGACCCAGGCCACGATAACAGTGGCAATTGTGTGAACTTCCCGGGTACATTCCTCGCTTCAAGCCCGTAACTTTGCTGTTCCGGACCCTCGCGGCACCGGATGTTGACGTTTTTACTGGTCCTCGACGAGGGTGCGGACATTGGTGATGGCAAACGGCGCACTGCGGGCAACCCTGACGGCTTGTCTGCTCGGGACGCTCGGGACGCTCGCGGGATGTGCCCACGCCCCCCCTGCCCCGAAGCCCCCACCCCGCGTAACCGTCACCGTCTCACCGCCGCCCG
>DASXNC010000159.1:0-2529 GCA_036495325.1 Steroidobacteraceae bacterium | reverse complement strand
TGCGCGTGCGAGTTCGAACTGGCCGTTGAAGAAGTAGCCGCTGGTCGTGTACCAGACGTGCTCGCTCAGGTACTGGCTGATCGGCTTTGGCAGCCCGGCCAGCTCGTTGAGCTGCCGGTCGAGCCGGTGGAGGTGAAACGCGAGGCCTTCGCCGATATGGCCGATGATGATCTTCAGTCCCGGAATACGGTCGAACACGCCGCTGACGATCAGGCGGGTCACGTGCACCGAGAGTTCGAGGTGCCAGCCGAGGCCGGAGCACGAGAGCATCTCGCCGACCCGTTGGCCGAAGGGGCCCGTGTAGTAGATGTCGGTGACGCGCTTGGGCGGCGGCGCCGGGTGGATGTAGATCGGCACGTCCAGGCGGGCAGCGGCCTCGAGGATCGGCGCGAACTCGGGCTCGTCGAGGAACCTGTCATTGACCGTGCCCCAGATCATCGTGCCGACGAACCCGAGCTCGGTGACGGCCCTCTCGAGCTCGGCCGCGGCCGCCACGGGCAGCCCCACGGGCAGCGTCGCAAACGCGGAGAAGCGGTCCGGATAAGCGTTGACCAGCTCGTAGAGCTCTTCGTTCGCGGCCTGCACCATCGGGATCGCGCTCGCGTCGAGCGGCTGTACCGGCGCCGGGGCGTCTGCGGCACCGTCGGGCCCCGGTGCCGGCAGCGGCGCCGAGAGGACCGATACGGAGATCCCTGCCGCGTCCATGTCGGCGATCCGCTGCTCGACGCTTGGGGCGAGCCTCGCGAGTACGGCCTTTGGTTGCCAGCCCATGTAGTCCTTGACATCGGGCCGGTTGACGTGCTCTTCAATCGCGACGAGACGCATCGTGACCTGTCTTTCCTCGGAAGGTTTCGCCGGCGCTTACTGCCGGCCGATCCGTTGGAAGGCTCGCCGTCAAGCAAGTGATAAGTCATCGCCGGATCCGTGTGATTCGACGACCAACGCGCCGTGGAACTGATTGGTCTATGCGCGCGTCGTGTCAGCGGAAACCGTGGGCGGTCATCGCACGCTTCACGCGGTTTCGGTCCTTGCGCGAATGCGCCGGAATTCGAGCAGTTCGAGGCCGAGCACCTCGATCTGGCCAAGGACGCCGAACACCGCCGACTGATCTGTAAGCAGCCCCGTGAGGACGGTCTCAGGGCCCTTTAACTCAGGCACCAGCGTGGGGAAGGCCGACAGCACCGTTGCTCCGAGCCGTCCGTTGATTCGGATCGTGTACAAGCCGGGCGCTCTCGCCACACGATCATCCTGCCTTCACGCCGGGTGAGCCCGCGACCCTGGATTCTGGTGATCGTAGTCGCGACAGGGCTCGGAATGCTGCGGAGGTGCTCAGTGGCGCCCGGTTGAGAGGAGCCGTAGCTCGCGGGCGCGTTGCACCGCGGATGAGCGATCGCGCGCGCCGAGCTTGGAATAGACGCTGCGGAGATGCGTGTTGACTGTGTTGAGCGAGATGTAGAGCTCGCGTGCGATCTGCGGCCGCGTCAGATTTGTCGGCAGAAATCGCAGTACGCGGAGCTCGCTCGGGCTGAACTCCTCCGATTCGAACGGATGCTTTCGATCGAGGCTCGAAGGTGGTTCGCCTCGCATCAGATCGAGGATGTCTGCAAGAAGCGCGCCATGAGCGGTCAGATGACGTGGCAGCGCGTCGAGCAGCTCCGCGGCTCCGGTCATCGCAAACGGGAAGATCAGCCGGTCTGCCTCGGCGGCCTCGAGCGCCGCCTCGGCCGCGGCACCGGCCGCGTTTCGATCTTCCAGGCACAGGTGCGCAATACCGGCGAGCAAGTGGGACTCGATGAGTGTGAACGCGGGGACGACACCGCGTGTGCTGTCCAAGACAGCCCGGAGCGCGTCCAACGCCCCGCCGGGGTTGCCCTCCACCAGGCAGATCACGGCCTGCGCGTTGTAAATGGCCCCCATTTGCC
The DNA here is from genome assembly GCA_036495325.1 of Steroidobacteraceae bacterium. Classification (GTDB taxonomy): domain Bacteria; phylum Pseudomonadota; class Gammaproteobacteria; order Steroidobacterales; family Steroidobacteraceae; genus JASHUC01. Next base: position 607 of record DASXNC010000159.1, on the reverse strand, counting down.
CTGGTTCGCCGGAGAATCCGCTCAGAGTCGCGCGGGCCTCGTCTGGCATTCCGAGGCGAGCCTGCGCCGCCGCAAGCCAGCCCGTGATCCGCGGGGCGAGCGCATGCACACCGCTGAGCTGCGATTCCATCCGCGCGGCCGCGGCAAAGGCTTCAAGCGCCGATCGATGCTGCCGGCGACCGGCGTGCAGCATGCCCGTGGCCACGTGCAGAAGCACCGTGGCCGCCGGGTCTACTCTTGGATCGACGACCCCCCAGGCACGGCGCAGCCACCGCTCTCCCTCGTCGAACTCGCCCATCCAGATCGCCATGCCGCCAACCGCCCCAAGCGCGGGCGCGAGCATCCGCCGACCATCCAAGCCGTATCGCTCGGCGAGGGCTACCGCCTGACGGCCTCGCTCGCGCGCGGTCGCGACCGAGACCGTCTTTGACGGGAAACCTTGATGTGCTCGACACGCGACCTCGAGGTAGGGTCGGCCGATCGCCCGCGCGAGCTCCGCTCCCTCGGAGAGGTGACGCTCAGCGTCTGCGAGTCGCCCCGACCACGTCTCGACGATCCCGAGATTCAGCAGTACGACCGCCCGAAGCTCACTCCCCATCGCCATCTG
>DASXNC010000158.1:0-4739 GCA_036495325.1 Steroidobacteraceae bacterium | reverse complement strand
CTCTCCGCTTACGTTCGGCGAAGGTCGTGCGCGTCCGAGTCCGGACCACGTCACGCCCTACGATCGTTGCGCGTGGAGCGATGAGGAAGCCGAACGCCTGCTCGTATCCGGTGGCGAGCGCCAGGAGCTCGAGGCTTTCTTCGGCCCGGACGAGTATCGGGAGCTCGTCCGTCTAGCGCGCGCGGCGCAGCGCGCGAAGCCGCGGCGGAAAGCATGCCGGGTGATCATCGTGCCGGGGATCATGGGCACGCTGCTCGCGCTGCCGCGCCGTGCTCCGCTCCCACGCGATGTGCTGTGGCTCGATCCGATCGATATTTGCACCGGGCGGTTGCGCGAGCTCGCGTTCCCTGGCCCTGCGCGGCTCGAGCCGGGCGGGATTGTCCTGTACTCATATCTGCGTCTGAGGCTGTATCTGCGAGCCGCGGGGCACGACCCCGTGTTCCATCCATACGACTGGCGGTGCGGCGTCGATGAGCTCGGCCGCGAGCTCGCGGGCCGCCTTGCGGCCGATCGATCCGAGCGCATCGCGCTCATCGGACACAGTCTGGGCGGCCTCGTTTGCCGCGCCGCGCTCCCCCTCGCCGGCGCCGAGCGTGTCGAGCGGGTAATTCTGCTCGGGACGCCGAACGCCGGATCGTTCGCGCCCGTGCAGGCGCTGCGCGGTACCTACGCGGTCGTGCGCAAGATCGCGCGGCTCGATGCGCACCACAGCGCTGAGGCGCTCGCGGCCCATGTCTTCATGACCTTTCCGAGCCTCTATCACATGCTGCCGCGACCAGCGGGACCGCGGGTCCCCGACTTCACCGACCCCCGTAGCTGGCCGCAGTCCGGCCCCCGCCCGGTACCGGAGCTGCTGGAGTCGGCGCGCCGAGTGGATCGGATGCTCGCTCCGGCCGATGGGCGATTCGTCGTGATAGTCGGCGTCGGTCTCGAGACCGTGATCGCCGCCTCGCGGCGGCAGGACGAATTCGTGTACACCCTGATGCGCCGGGGCGACGGCACGGTGCCCGCCGAGCGCGCGCGACTCGAGGGGGCGCGGCATTATTTCAGAGCGGGTGTCGCGCACAGCGAGCTCGCGCGCGATCCGCTCGTAGCGCGCGCCGTGATCGATTTGTTGAGCCGGGGCGAAACTCGCCAGCTGCCGTCGAAGTGGCGCAGCGCAAGCCGCGCTGAAGCCCGTATCGGCGATCGCGCGCTCACCCGTCTGCCGGCTGCCAAGGTAGACTGGGCCCGGCTCGCGCCGGAGGAGCGGCGCGCGTTCCTGCAGCATTTGAATGAACCGCCGAGGCTCGAGCTGCGAGTGCCCGCGCGGGCGAGACGGTCGTGACGCCCACACCTGATTTCTCATTCGCGATTCCGACGGCGGCCGACATCGGGCGGATCGCCGCCCGGCTGATCCTCGCGCTCGTGATCGGCGCCGTGATCGGTACCAATCGCGAGCTGACTCACAGGCCTGCGGGACTGCGCACGCACATGCTCGTCGCGCTCGGCACCTCACTCATCGTCGTCGCCGCCATCGAAGCGCGCATGAGTGCGTCCGATCTGTCGCGGGTGATCCAGGGACTCGTCACCGGCATCGGGTTTCTCGGCGGCGGCGCGATCCTGAAGCTCACCGCGGAGCACGAGATTCATGGTTTGACGACCGCCGCCTCGATCTGGACGACCGCAGCGGCCAGCATCGCCGCGGGGCTCGGCGAAGTCGCAACGGCGGCGCTCGGGCTCGCCTTGGGAATCGTCGTGCTCGCGCTGCTCGCGGGACTCGAGCGTCGCTTGGGAGACAAAATGTCGACCGACGCGGCAGACCGCAAGCCGCCGGGCAAGGCGTAGCGCCGACTCAGCCGCCGTGCGGCTCAGCCGAGTCGCTGGCCATAGCCTCACCGGCGCGCGGCAATCAGATCCAGCGCGTCTCGAAGTCGGTGACGCTCGCCGAGCCGCTCTCAACCACGCGGGCCAGCTCGAGCGCCCCCGGCAGAACCTGCTCTGCATAGAAGCGGGTCGAGGCGAGCTTCGCCGCGAAGAGCTCGCGATCGTCTTCGCCTGCCTCGCCTGCCGCGACGGCAGCAGCCCGCGCCATCAGCCACCCGGCGATCGTGACTCCGCATAGCTTCAAATAGGGAACCGCCACGGCGGCCGCTCCGGCGGTGTCGGACGAGAGCAGGTTCAGCAGGGATCGGGTCGCGTTGCTCAGTAGCTCAACACCCTCGCTTGCCGCCCGCGCGACGGCGGCCGCAATCGCGGGCTTGCGGGATGTCCCCGCCGGAACGTTTGCGCCTCGGCCTGCGTTCCCGCCGGCGGGCGTCTCGAGATCGCTCCGCATCTCGTCTATGAGGGAGTTCATCGCCGTGCCGCCGTCGCGCGCGATCTTGCGGCCGATGAGATCATTCGCCTGGATGCCTGTCGTGCCCTCGTAGATCGCGGTGATGCGCACGTCGCGAAGGAACTGCGCGGCGCCGGTTTCCTCGATGTAGCCCATGCCGCCGTGCACCTGGATGCCAGTCGAGGCAACCTCGATACCGAGCTCCGTGCACCAGCCCTTCGCGATCGGAATGAGCAGATCGCCGCGCGCCTGCGCGGCTGCTCTGATTGCGGCGTCGCGGTGGTGGCCCGCGAGATCGAGCTGGTGCGCCGCATAAAGTGTGAGCGCACGCATCGCCTCGACGCGCGATCGCATCGAGAGCAGCATCCGTCTCACATCGGGATGATTGACGATCGCTGCGGCACCCGGATCGCCCGATCCGGGCGGGCGACCCTGCACCCGGTTGCGCGCCCACTCCGCAGCCTGCTGGTAGGCCCGCTCCGCGACGGCGTAGCCCTCGAGCCCTACGGCAAGGCGTGCCGTATTCATCATGATGAACATGTACTCGAGCCCGCGATTCGCCTCGCCGACGAGATAGCCGACCGCGCCCTGCTTCTCGCCGAACGCCATGACGCACGTCGGGCTCGCATGGATGCCGAGCTTGTGCTCGAGGGAGACGCAGCGCACATCGTTGCGCTCGCCGAGACGACCGTCCGGCGAGACGAGCACCTTCGGAACGATGAACAGCGAGATGCCCCGCGTACCGGTCGGAGCGCCGTCGATGCGAGCGAGCACCATGTGGATGATGTTGTCCGTGTAATCGTGCTCGCCCCAGGTAATGAAGATTTTTTGTCCGAAGAGCCGGTAGTGCTCCCCCTCGGGTACTGCACGCGTGCGGATCAATCCGAGATCGGAGCCGGCCTGCGGCTCGGTGAGCACCATCGTGCCCGTCCATTCGCCGCTCACCATGCGCGGCAGGTACTGCTGCTTCTGCTCGGCCGAGCCCGTGAGCGCAAGTGCATGCGCCGCACCGTGCGTCAGCATGGGACAGAGCTTGAAGGCGAGATTCGCGGAGGCCCAGATCTCCTGCACCGAAGTGGAAAGCATCTGCGGCACGGGCTGGCCGCCGTACTGCGGGCTCGCCCCGAGCTGCGGCCAGCCTCCCTCGACGAATTGCCGGTATGCCTCCTTGAACCCGGCCGCAGTCTTCACGCCCGCCTCGCTCCAGTGCGCGCCCTCGCGGTCGCCCGTTTTGTTGAGCGGCTCGAGGACGGTCTCCGCGAAGCGCGCCGCCTCCGTGAGGACGGTCGCCGCGAGATCCTCCGAATAGTCCGCGAAACCCTCGCAGCCGGCGAGGGCTTCGCGCCCGATGAGCCGGTGCAGGATGAATCCGATGTCGGCGAGAGGCGCGCGATACATGGTGTGAGCTTCCTGCGTTGAAGGCTGATCTTGCGGGGCGCGGCTACGCCCCCGCGAGCGCCGGGATGATGTTCGCGGCGATGAAGTCGACGAAATGGCGCACTCGCGGGTCCGCGCCCAGGATCTCGGGATACACGGCCCGAAGCGGCGCGGCCGCCGGCAGGCTCCACTCGTCGAGCACTCTCGCGAGCCGGCCGGTTGCGAGCCCCTGACGGCACAGAAACTCGGGCAGTAAGCCGATGCCGAGCCCGGCTGCCGCCGCCGCATGCAGCACGGCAGGGTCGCTCACGGCGAGCTTCGGCGTGAAGCGCACCTCCTCGCGTTGCGTCCCGCGCGTGAGCAACAGCCGAACCGGTGGTCCGTCGCCCTCCGGCACGAGCAGGTCGTGGCGAGCGAGATCCCCTGGCCGCTCCGGGGTCCCGCGCTCGGCGAGATACGTGGGCGTCGCGCAAAGAATTGCAGGTGGGGCGCCGAGTTCGCGCGCCGCAAGCCCGGGCCCCTCGGGCGCGCGCGCGCACAGCACGACGTCGCAGGAATCCTCGAGCCCCTCGTGCTGCATCACCACCTCGAGCGGAACATCAGGGAAGCGCTCGAGGAAGCGCGGTACGAGCGGGCCGAGCAACACGCGCCCATACGTCGGGTCGGCCGCGACTCGCAGCGGACCGACCGGCGGGGAGCGCAGGCGCGCGATCTGGGATTGCGCCATCTCCGCCTCATCGACAAGCCGCCGGGCATGCGGATAGACGATGCGCCCCGCCGCCGTAAGCGAGAGCCGCCTCGTCGTGCGCTCGAGAACGCGCACACCGAGCGCTCTCTCGAGGTCCGCGATGGCGCGGCTCACCGCAGCCTTCGGAACCCCGAGCGAGCGGGCGGCTGCGGAGAAGCCATTGAGGTCCACGACCCGGGCGAGCACGGCGAGCTGCGCCGGCATCCAGATGGGGCTCATCGGTGCGCTATGCTCCTCAGTGTTGGGCCGATCACCCGGACAGCCTTGGCCGGCGCTCCGCACACTCCGAGGTCGCCG
>DASXNC010000157.1:0-3353 GCA_036495325.1 Steroidobacteraceae bacterium | reverse complement strand
TATACCATGCGAGTGCATTTCACCCGCTGGCGCTGAAGCATGATTCGCACGTCCTCGATCAAGCTGGGTGTGAGCGCCGGTCAAGTCGCAGCGCTCGCTGCTCTGCAGGCGGCCTACGCGGATGCCTGTAACCGCTTGGTGCCAGTCGTGCAGGAGCATCGGCTCTGGAACCGCGTCGGCCTGCACAACCGCGCCTATAGCCGGCTTCGCGCTGAAACGGCGCTCGGCTCGCAGATGGCCTGCAATGCCATTTACACCGTCTGCAAGGCATACAAGGCGCAGAGAGTCCTCGGACGCATCCGCAAAGGTACCCCTGTACCCTCGATCCGGTTCGATCGCGCGAGCGTCCATTTCGATAAGCGCACCTACTCGATGAAGGGCGAGGAAGTTTCGCTCTACACCCTCGGCGGACGCATCACCGTGCCCCTGCTCACCGGCACGCATCAGCGGCGCATTCTTGAATCCGGCACGCCAACGGAAGCCGAACTCCTCTGCCGAAAAGGGCAGTGGTATTTCAACCTCGTCCTCGAATCGGACGATGCCGAACGGGTGGCATCCGGCCCGATGATGGGCCTGGATGTGGGGGAAAACAATCTCGCCGCCGCCAGCACGGGCAAGCTCTGGGGCGGAGAGGCACTGCGCCATCGGCGCGACAAACATCTTGCCCTGCGCCGACGCCTCCAGTCCAACGGTTCTCCGAGCGCAAGACAGCTGCTGCGGAAGATCTCTGGCAAGGAGATGCGGCGTGTGAGGCAGGTCAATCACGAAACGAGCAAGGCCGTCATCACCCAAGCGATCCGGCACGGGGTCGCCCGCATCGCGATGGAGGACCTCACGCATATCCGCAAGCGCATCAGAGCCGGCAAGCGCATGCGCGGGCGCCTGCACCGCTGGGCTTTCCGCCAGTTGCAGAGCTTCGTCGAGTACAAGGCTGAGGCCGCCGGAATTGAGGTCCTCTATGTCGATCCGGCCTACAGCAGCCGCACCTGCTGCTGCTGCGGGGGCCTCGGTCGGCGCGCCAGGCATCGTTTCGTGTGTGAGCAGTGTGGTCTCCGGGCGCACGCCGACTTGAATGCAAGTCGAAACCTTGCCCGGATTGGCGGGACTGCCGTCCTGCCAAGGGCGGCTGTAGACACGCCTGATGTTGGGAATGTAGGTCGAGAGATCCACGTTCTACAATAAAGCCTGCGACTTCAGTCGCGGGTTGTTTACCAAATCTCCCGCGCCGAAACCTCGGCGTTCACGGGGGCAGACATTAAGGTTGCGCCGTAGGCACTTTCAAACAGTTTAAGGTTCGAGTCGGACGGGGCCGGGCCCGGCGATCCGCCGGAGCGCCACGGCGCCAGCCGGCTCGCCGTCGAGCACGAGTCCCGTCAGAGCGAGCCGCATGCAGTCGGCACAGTCGAGGAAGAGTCCCTCCCCGTCCTCGTAGAGACACGGCACCAGCTCCGGATGGCGAGCCGGCTCACCGATCCAGCGCGAGCCCGCGAAAACGAGGCGCCGGCCCCCAAGCTCCGTGAACGCCCCCGGAAACGGTGGCGCGACCGCACGGATCAAATTATGCACGCTCGCTGCCGGCCTCGCCCAGTCGATGCGGCCGTCCTCGGGGCGGCGCCCGCCGAAATACGTCCCTTTCGAGAGGTCCATCTCGCGCCCGATCGGGGCACCCGCTGCGAGCCTCGGCAGCTCGCGGCGGATGAGCCGCGCCGCCGCCTCCGCGACCGCGAGCGAGACAGCGAGCGCGGTGTCATCGATGCCGATCGGCACGCGCTCCTGCGCGACGATCGGGCCGGCATCGGGCTTCGCCACCATGTAATGCAGCGTCGCGCCCGTCTCGGTCTCGCCGTTCAGGATCGCCCAGTTGACCGGTGCGCGGCCCCGGTACTTCGGAAGCAGCGAGCCGTGCACATTGAGTGCAGCGCGGCGAGCGCACGCCGTGAGGCGCGGATCGAGCATGCGCCGGTAATAGAAGGAGAAGAAATACTCCGGAGCGAGCGCCGCGATGCGCGCGAGCCACTCGGGTGAGGCGGGGTCCGATGGGGTGGCGGTCTCGATACCGCGCCCGGCCGCAAGCCTTGCGACACTCCGGAACCACTGTTGCTCTCCCGCGGAGTCCTCGTGCGTGAGGACGATCGGAACGTCCACCCCGGCGTCGAGAAGCGTCTGCAAGCACCGGAAACCGACCTCGCTGTACGCGAAGACGACCGCTCTAAACACGCACCGTCTCGGACACCGGAGGATTTGCGCCCGTGCGGGCGGGATCGCGCGCGGATTGCGCGGCGGCGCTCCGAACCTCGGGCGCCCCGCCCGTTACCGCCGCAGGCGCCGCGGTGTCATCGAGCACCGCTGCGATCATGTAGCGCGGCCGCCCGCGCACCTGCTCATAGATGCGGCCCACGTACTCGCCCATGAGACCGATGCCGGAAAGCGCGATGCCGAGCAGGAAGAAGACGATGGCGAACAGGGTGAACACGCCCTGCACGTCGGGACCGTGCACGATCCGGTCGTAGATGAGGTACGCGAAGAGCGCTCCCGAAAGGAGCGACACGATGAGCCCCAGCATCGAGAACAGTTGCAGCGGCACGACGCTGAAGCCCGTCATGAGATCGAAGTTGAGCCGAATCAGCTTGTAGAACGAATACTTTGAGGCGCCCGCATGGCGTGCCTCGTGCGCGACTTCGATCTCCACCGGATCGCGCGCGTAAAGGTACCCGAGTGCGGGGATGAATGTGTTCACCTCGGGCGAGGCATTGATCGCCTCGACGATCCCCCGGGAATACGCGCGCAGCATGCAGCCCTGGTCGGTGATCCGGATCGGCGTCGTGCGCTCACGGATGAGATTGATGAGTCGCGACATCCAGCGTCTCGCGAGCGGGTCTCTGCGGCCGCGGCGGATCGTCCCGACGTAGTCGTGACCGGCGCGCGCCGCCTCGAGGAGTCTCCCGATCTCCTCCGGAGGGTTCTGCAGATCGGCATCGAGCGTGACGACAAGGTCGCCCTCGGCGCGCTCGAAGCCGGCGAGGATCGCCGCATGCTGGCCGAAATTGCGCTGGAAGAGCACAACCCGCGTCTCGCGCGGCCGAGCCTGCTGCTGCTCGCGCAGCATGGACGCCGAGCGATCGCGGCTCCCGTCATCGACGAAGACGCACTCGTACGACACCTCGAGACGGTCGAGCGCGGCATAGAGTCGGCCAAACAGCGCAGGAAGCGACGCCTCCTCGTTGAACACGGGCACGACGACGCTCAGGGTGGGGCGGGCTCCTTTCATGCGGGGGCGGATTCTACAGGCATTGACGGTTGCCCGCCGGAAGCGGAATCTCAAGCCCATGCGCATCCGGGAGCATCACCTCGAG
>DASXNC010000156.1:0-4425 GCA_036495325.1 Steroidobacteraceae bacterium | reverse complement strand
CCGCCGTTCGCCCGACAATGATCCGGCCGAGCTTGAGCGTCAGGTCCTGGATCGTGCGCCCCTCGGTCGCAATGATCAGCCGGCCGACGATCTCGCCGGTGGCATCGCGGCGGACCGCGCGATGCGGATCGGCGAGACGCTGCGGCTCGGCGGAGCGCCCGCCGTCGAGCTGCACTGAATGGCCTGCCTCGGTATCGCCGAGCGCGCGGCTCACGGCCTGGGTACGTGCGCTGAACTCGACCCAGCGCAGCTCCTGCACCGATGAGGTGATGTCGTCCGCGATCACTCGATCCCGGTCGACGCCGTATGCAGCCATCATCGCCGTGTCGCAGAGCGTGTTGATGAGCCGCGGCACGCCCCCCGTGTAGCGGTAGATCTCGGGATAGGTGTCCTCCGCGAAGATCTCCCGGTCCCCGGCACCGGCCGCCACTTCCAGGCGGTGTTGAACGTAGGCGCGCATCTCCGCGGGGGTAAGCGTCCCCAGGTGAAAGCGCAGGCGGATGCGCTGCGCGAGTTGTACGAGCTCCGGGGCGTCGAGCTTCTCATTGAGCTCCGGCTGGCCGGCGAGGATGATCCGCAGCACCTTCTCCTTGGTCGTCTCCACGCCCGAGAGCAGCCGCACTTCCTCGAGCACTCGCAGCGAGAGGTTCTGCGCCTCATCGACGATCAGCAGCACCTTGCGCCCCGCCGCGTACTGCTCGACGAGAAAATTGTTGATGGTTGCAATGAGCTCGGCCTTCTTCATGCGGAACGGGGAGAAGCCGAACTGCACGAGGACCGCCTGCAGGAAATCGATGGCGGAGACCTGCGTCTGATTGATCTGCGCAACGACCACGTCCTTCTGGATTTCCTGCAGGAAGGATTCGATGAGTGTCGTCTTTCCGGAGCCGATCTCGCCCGTGATCACGACGAAGCCGTCGGTGAACCAGATCGTCGACTCCATGTAGGCCTTCGCCCTGGCGTGCTGTTTGCTCAGATAGAGGAATTGCGGGTCCGGGCTCAGCCGGAACGGCAGCTCCTTTAATTTGAACAGCTCGAGGTACATGAAGGACCCGGTTCCGTGGCCGTTGATTGCTTACCGCGCGCCACTTCGGACCGATCTTACGGGATGCGAATGTCCGGGGCCAACTTTGGGAGCAACCGCCGTACCCAGGCATCGCGGGCATGTGCGCTGGACGCGACAAAGGTGCAATGCCCGAGTTTGCGTCCGGGCCGCGGCTCCTTTCCATAATCGTGCAGATGCAAACCGGCGTGCGCGAGGATGCGCGCGCGCGGCGGCATGCGCCCGATCAGATTGATCATCGCCGAGTGGCCGAGCGGCCACGTTTGCCCGAGCGGCAGTCCGGCAACGGCGCGCACGTGATTCTCGAACTGGCTCGTCGCAGCGCCCTCGATCGTCCAGTGGCCGGAATTGTGCACGCGCGGCGCCATCTCGTTCGCGATCAAGCGTCCCGCACGCACGAAGAACTCGATGGTGAGCACGCCGACGTAGCGGAAATGCACCAGCACGCGCCCGAGATGACGCTCCGCGAGACGCTGCAGTTGAGGCCGTCCGAACGGCGCGCACGTCACGCGCAGGATTCCGCCGGCGTGTGTATTGAGACAGAGCGGATAGAACACCGTCGCGCCGTCCACGCCGCGCGCGCCGAGGATCGAGACCTCGGAATCGAACGGCACGAGCTCCTCGCAGATGAGCGGCGCGGCCCCGAGCCGCTCCCAAGCGGCCTCGGCTTCGCGCCTCGTGCGCAGCGCCGCCTGGCCCTTGCCGTCGTAGCCGAGCCGCCGCGTCTTGAGCATCGCCGGCAGACCGATCTCGCTCAGCGCTCGCGCGAGATCGCTCCGCGACTCGACGCTTCTCCAGCGCGTCGTCGGAATCCCGAGCCGCTCGAACAACCGCTTCTCGCTCACGCGGTCCTGCGCCGCCGCGAGCGCGGCGCGTGAAGGACGCACCGGGCAGGGAAGCCCGCGCAAGCTCTCCACCGGCACGTTCTCCCAGTCGAACGTCACGACATCCGAGCGCGACGCGAGCTCTCGGAGCCGCTCGTGATCGCTAAGTTCAGCCGTAATGAGCGGCGCGACCTGCCCGGCGGGCGCAGTGTGCGAGCGGTCGAGAAACAGAAAATCGAGTCCGAGCGGATAGCCTGCGATGGCGAGCATGCGGCCGAGCTGGCCGCCGCCCACGATGCCGATCGTCATGGTTTGGCCGGGATGCGCGGATCGGGATCGCGAAGCACCGCGTCGGTCTGCCGCTCCCGATGCGCACGCAGTGCGGCATCGATCTCAGGGAAGCTTCCGGCGAGGATCGCAGCGGCACAGAGCGCTGCGTTCACGGCACCGGCGGACCCGATGGCAAACGTCGCGACGGGCACGCCCGCGGGCATCTGTACGATTGACAACAGCGAGTCGAGCCCCTGCAGCGCGCGAGATTGCACCGGCACGCCGAGCACGGGCAGGGTGGTCTTCGAGGCGGTCATGCCCGGCAGGTGGGCAGCGCCGCCCGCTCCAGCAATGATGACCTTGAGACCCCGCTCGCGGGCGCTGCTCGCGTACTCGAAGAGCAGATCGGGCGTGCGGTGCGCCGAGATGACTCGCACCTCGTAAGGCACGCCGAGCTCATCGAGCGTGGCCGCGGCCCCGGCGAGAGTTTCCCAGTCCGATCGGGAGCCCATGATGATGCCGACCAGCGCCTGCATCGGCTCATTGTACCGTCGAGCTCGCCGCGCCGCTTCGCGCCGCATCTCGAGGGCGCGCTGCCTCTCGGCGAGAGCGCGACGCACCGCGTCCACATCGATGTCGCGCATCAGGCGGCCGATGTACTGCCGCTGCCGTGCGCCGGCACCTCGGCTCCGGATCCCGCGCGCCTCGCGGATGGCATCGACGAGCGGTTCCGGTAACGCGAGTGCGGCGAGCTCCGCCTCGGGGAGCTCGATCAGCTGCTCGCCGAGGCGCTGCGCGGCGAGCGCGTCCCGCTTGCGCGCGCTCTTGCTCGGGCGCGGCTCGCCGCCTTCCGCGTCATCGTCTTGCCCGGGTTCGACGGGTCGCCTGGGTGCCATCGCGGCCACGTGCCTTCAGGTGCCGGGACCTCCGGCTGCTACAATGAATTCTCGCATTCCTTCACGAGAATCGGCGCGGACTATGCAGCAAGAAGTCGACGCATCGCGGATCCCCGAGCTCACCGAAGTCGTGCAGCTGGTCCTCACAGAGGCGCGGCGCTCGGGCGCGACCCAGTGCGAAGCGGATGCAAGCGTGCAGCGCGGCCTGACCGCGACCGTCCGGCTCGGGGAGGTCGATACGGTCGAGTATCAGCGCGACCGGGGGCTCGGCCTGACAGTGTATTTCGGCAAGCGCAAGGGCTCTGCGAGCACCGCCGACCTGAGCGCTTCCGCGGTGCGCGCAACCGTCGAGAAGGCCTGCGCGATCGCCCGCTACACGGCCGAGGACGCGGCCGCAGGGCTCGCCAACCCCGAGGATCTCGCCCGTGAGATTCCGGATCTCGACCTCTATCATGCCTGGACGCTCGAGCCCGACGACGCGGTGGCTCTCGCCCGAGACTGCGAGGCGGCCGGGCTCGCCGTCGATGCGCGGGTGAAGAACTCCGAGGGAGCCTCCGTCTCCAGCCAGCGCGGCGTGCGTGTGTATGGCAACTCGCATGGCTTTCTCGGCGGCTACGCAAGCACGTCACACACGATGACGTGTGTGCTGCTCGCGCAGCAGGGCGAGGACATGCAGCGCGACTACTGGTATTCGACGGCTCGCGACCCGGCGGACCTCGAGTCCACCGCAACGATCGGCCGGCGGGCCGGCGAGCGGGCCGTCGCGCGCCTCGGCGCCCGCAAGCTCGGCACGCGGCGCGCCCCCGTCGTGTTCTGCCCCGAGATGGCGCGCGGGCTCTACCGCAGCTTCCTCGGAGCCGTTCGTGGCGGAAGCCAGTACCGCAAGGCGTCCTTCCTGCTCGATGCGGCAGGGCAGTCCGTGTTCCCGGATTTCCTGCAGCTCACCGAGCACCCGCACATCGTCAAGGGCCTCGGCAGCAGCCCCTTCGATGACGAGGGCGTCGCGACGCGTGACCGCGAGATCGTGCGCGGCGGGGTCCTGCAGGGCTATGTCCTCGACAGCTACTCCGCGCGCAAGCTCGGGCTGAAGACGACTGGCAACGCAGGCGGCGTGCACAATCTGATCGCAGACGCACCGGGGCACATCGTCGCACTCTCGAAGCTGCTCGAGCAGGCAGGCAGCGGACTTTTCGTGACGGAGCTCATGGGGCAGGGCGTCAATCCCGTGACGGGCGACTACTCACGCGGCGCGAGCGGGTTCTGGATCGAGAGTGGCGCGCTCACCTATCCGGTCCACGAGATCACGATTGCCGGGAATCTGCGCGACATGTACCGGAACATCGTCGCGCTCGGTGATGACGTGGATCGTCGC
>DASXNC010000155.1:0-3246 GCA_036495325.1 Steroidobacteraceae bacterium | reverse complement strand
TGGATGAACGAGCCGTAGCGGAACAGCACCGCTTTTCCCGTCGGGTCGGTGCCGATGCGCACCGCAAGATCCGCGAAATCGATCCGCCCCACCGCAAGCCCCAGGGGAGGCATGATGATATCAGCGACGAGGGAGGAGATGATCCGGCCGAACGCCGCGCCGATCACGACGCCGACCGCGAGGTCGATGGCGTTGCCTTTGACCGCAAATTCTTTGAATTCGGAAGCGAGACTCATGCCGCTCTCCCCATGCGGGCGCCTGCAGGCGGCGCCTCTGAGCGACACGATATCCCGCGCGGCGTCCGTGCCGCAAATCGGGGATCAGCTCTTCTCCGCCTCGCCCGCTCGCTCGACGAGCTGCATGAGCGCCATCGGGGCCGAGTCGCCCGGCCGGGGCGCCATGTGCAGGATGCGCGTGTAGCCGCCCGGGCGCGCCTTGAAGCGTGGCCCGAGCTCGGCGAACAGCTTCTCGACGACGGCGTTGTCGCGCAGACGCGCGAAGGCGAGCCGACGGCGCGCGACATTGTCGGTCTTCGCGAGCGTGATGAGCGGCTCGACGACGCGGCGCAGCTCCTTGGCTTTCGGCACGGTGGTGCGGATCGTCTCGTGGCGCAGCAGCGAGACGCTCAAATTGCGCAGCAGCGCGTGCCGGTGCGAGCTCACTCGCGACAGCTGCCGGCCGGAGAGTTGATGGCGCATGACTTGGTTCCGGTTCGATTATCCGACGGCCCGTTTCAAAGCACGTCGCGCTCTTCGTGCTTGAGACCCGGCGGCGGCCAGCCGTCGAGTCGCATGCCGAGCATCAGCCCGTGGCTCTGGAGCACTTCCTTGATCTCCGTCAGGGACTTCTTGCCCAGATTCGGCGTACGCAGCAGCTCGACTTCCGTGCGCTGCACGAGATCGCCGATGTAGTGGATGTTCTCCGCCTTCAGGCAGTTCGCGCTGCGCACGGTGAGCTCGAGCTCATCGACGGGCCGCAGCAGGATCGGGTCGAACTGCATCTCGGAGACCTTGGTTGCGGCCTCCTCCTCGCCCTGCAGGTCGACGAACACGGAGAGCTGGTCCTTGAGGATCCCGCCGGCTCGGCGGATCGCCTCCTCCGCCTCGATCGTGCCGTTCGTCTCGATGTCGATCACGAGCTTGTCGAGGTCGGTGCGCTGCTCGACGCGTGCCGCATCGACGGCGTAGGTCACCCGGCGCACGGGCGAGAACGAGGCATCGAGCTGCAGCCGGCCGATCGGGCGGGTCTGCTCCTCGAACGCGGCGCGCTGGGCGGCGGGGCGGTACCCGCGCCCGCGCTCGACACGAAGCGTCATGTTGAGTTCCCCGGCCTTGGTCAGGTTCGCGATGACGAGGTCGGGGTTGACGACCTCGACGTCGTGATCGCCCTGGATGTCGCCAGCCGTCACGGGGCCCGGTCCCTTCTTGTGCAACCGCAGCTCGGTGCTGTCGCGCGTGTGCATGCGGATCGCGACCTGCTTCAGATTGAGCAGGATGTCCACTACGTCCTCCTGCACGCCCTCGATGCTCGTGTACTCGTGCAGGACGCCGTCGATCTCCACCTCGGTGATCGCGCTGCCCGGCATCGAGGAGAGCAGCACGCGACGCAGCGCATTGCCCAGCGTGTGGCCGAAGCCGCGCTCGAACGGCTCGATCACGACCCGCGCCTGGCGCGGGGCGACCGGCTGCACCTTGACGACGCGCGGTCTCAAGAACTCACCAATGGAACCTTGCATGGTGTCGCACCTTACCGGGTTGAACCCGGCTCAAATAAATGTCAAATCGTCAGATGATTTCTGAGGGCGTGTGAGTGAAATTTCACTCACGCGCTGTCCGATATCACCAGGCGCTCTGGCGCCAAATATTTCCAGTCGACTTACTTGGAGTAGAGTTCGACAACGAGATTCTCGTTGATGTCCGGCAGGACATCGTCGCGCGCAGGCACGGTCTTGAATACGCCGCGCATCTGCTTGTCGTCGACCTCCACCCAATCGGGGAAGCCCACCTGCTGCGCGACGTTGAGCGCGCTCTGTATGCGCAG
Organism: Steroidobacteraceae bacterium; assembly: GCA_036495325.1. Classification (GTDB taxonomy): domain Bacteria; phylum Pseudomonadota; class Gammaproteobacteria; order Steroidobacterales; family Steroidobacteraceae; genus JASHUC01. The sequence continues at coordinate 1,206 of DASXNC010000155.1, read as the reverse complement.
CTGCTTGCGCGACTTCTCGCGCACCGTGACCACATCCCCTGCACGGACCTGGTAGGAAGCGATCGTCACGTTCTGCCCGTTGACCTCGATCGCCCTGTGGCTCACGAGCTGGCGCGCCTCGGCGCGCGTCGCGGCGAAGCCCATCCGGTAGACGACGTTGTCCAGCCGGCACTCGAGCAGCTTCAGAAGATTCTCGCCCGTTGCGCCGGTGCGCCGCGCGGCTTCCACGTAGTAGTTGCCGAACTGCCGCTCGAGCACGCCGTACATACGCCGCAGCTTCTGCTTCTCGCGGAGCTGCAGGCCGTAGTCCGAGAGGCGCGTGCGCCGCTCGCCCTTGAGGCCCCCCGGGGGCACCGTGAGCTTGCACTTGCTCTCGAGCGGCTTCACGCCGCTCTTGAGGAATAGATCCGTGCCCTCGCGCCGGGCGAGCTTGCAACTGGGGCCGATGTATCGTGCCATTGCCTGATAAACCTCGTTATACCCTGCGCTTCTTCGGCGGGCGGCAGCCGTTGTGTGGGATCGGCGTCACGTCCGAGATGCTCGTGATCTTCAGGCCCGCCTGATTGAGCGCGCGCACCGCCGACTCGCGCCCGGGGCCGGGACCCGCGACGCGCACCTCGACGTTCTTCACGCCGTGCTCCTGAGCTGCATTCCCGGCCCGCTCCGCCGCGACCTGCGCCGCAAAAGGCGTGCTCTTGCGGGAGCCGCGAAAGCCGCAGCCCCCCGCCGTCGCCCAGGAGAGCGTGTTGCCCTGCCGGTCGGTGATGGTGATGATCGTGTTGTTGAAGGACGCGTGCACGTGCGCGATCGCATCGAGCACGTTCTTGCGCGCCTTCTTGGGCTTCTTTGCCGCCGCGGCTCCTGCGGCAGCCGGCCCCTGGGTTTGCTTTTGATCTGCCATGGTCCCGTGCCCCCTTTATGCCTTGCCCGGAGGCGCGTTGAGCTTCACCGCCTGCTTGCGCGGACCCTTGCGTGTGCGCGCGTTCGTGCGCGTGCGCTGACCGCGGACCGGCAGTCCGCGCCGGTGCCTTATGCCCCGGTACGTGCCGAGGTCCATGAGGCGTTTGATGTTCATGGACACCTCGCGGCGCAAGTCGCCCTCGACCGCCCACTTGGCAATCTGCGAGCGGATGGCGTTCACCTCCGTCTCGGTGAGATCCTTCACCTTCGAGTCGGGGCGCACGCCCGCACCCTCGCAGGCCGCAA
>DASXNC010000154.1:0-3544 GCA_036495325.1 Steroidobacteraceae bacterium | reverse complement strand
TGCGAGGGGACTCGAGATCTCGTGCAGCATCACGTGCAGACCGCCTGGCTTGAGCGTCACGCTCTGCTCCGCGGGGATCGTCAGCCGCTCGATCATCCGCATGCGCGACTCACCTGCGACGACGGATGATTCGTGCAGCATCGCGGCCGCGGCGAGCGGGCAGTCGACGCCCACGAGCACCGCGGGCTCGCGGCCCGCGTTGTGCAGCGTAAAGTAGGCGGCCGCCACTTCCGCGCCGGGCGGCGGCTGCGGGATCCATGCGTTCTCGATTCGCACCTGTGAGGCGGATGCGCCCCGAGTCGTATCCGTCGCGGGCGATCTCGAGGCGGGCGCCTGGGAGAACGCGGGCGCGGCGCCGGCCGTCATGAACAGGGCGGCGGCGAGCACGCCGGCCCTGAGCAGGCCTGCGCCGAGCGGCGCTGCAGCAAGGCCCCGACGGGCGAGGGGGAACACGCTTTGAACAATCAATCCGGGACTCCGAGCGATACGTCGAGCCCGGAATTATGCCAGAGGCCCTCGGCGCGCTGATGCTGGGAGCAATCGGCTGTGGAAGCGCGGGCGCGCCGAACCGATCTCAGGCACGCGAGCGCTTCGCCTGCTCGACGATGACGCCGCAAAGCGCCTCGATCGCCGGCCGCCGCGCGGTGCTTGTGCGCCAGACCGCACCCACTCGACGGCTCGGCACCGGCTTCGCGAAGGGTTTGACGACGATGCCGCCTACGGCCCGGTCTGCGCGGGCGGCCAGCTCCGTGCGGCACGCGAACTCAGGCAGCAGCGTGACGCCGACGCCGGAGGCCACCATCTGCCGCAGCGTCTCGAGACTCGTCGCGCGAAAATCCTGGCTCTCCTGCGCGCCGGCGCGGTTGCACACGGCGAGTGCCTGGTCGCGCAAACAATGCCCCTCCTCGAGCAGCAGCAGCGGCTCCTCCGCGAGATCATCGATCTGCAGGGTCGCGCGCCTCGCGAAGCGATGCTCCCGCGGGAGGGCGACGAGAAAGGTCTCATCAAACAGGTCGCGTACCTCAAGCCCGTCCGTCGCCACCGGCAGGGCCAGGATGCCGAGATCGAGCTCGCCCGCGCGCAGCTTCTCGAGCAGCGGCTCGGTGCGATATTCATAGAGCAGGAGGGCGAGGCGGGGGAGCGCCTTGCGGGCGGCGGGCGCGACATGGGGCAATAGGTACGGTCCTATGGTCGGAATGAGGCCGACGCGCAGCCGGCCGGCGAGCGGGTCACGATACGAGTGCGCGAGCTCGAGCACCTCCTCGCTCGCCTGCAGCATCTGCCGCGCTCGGGCGACGATCTCGGCGCCCGCCTCGGTGAGCGCGACGCGCTTCGGCTGGCGCTCGATGAGCTGCACGCCCAGGTAATCCTCGAGCTTTTTCAGCTGCGCGGAGAGCGTCGGCTGGCTCACGAAGCAGCGCTCCGCGGCGCGGCCGAAATGCCGCGTGTCTGCCACCGCGACGAGGTATCTCAAGTCCTTCAGCTTCAGGTCCGACATGAGACTTCCGATATATGGCCTCTATCGGAATTATAAAGTCAATCGATGGTTCACGCCGCGGCGGCCCGACGGTCAATCCACCCGATTACGCTGCTCGCCGCGCAGGAACGCCTCGATGTTCGCCGTCACCTCGTCGAGGCAGCGCTGGCGAGCTTCGCGGGCCGACCAGGCGATGTGCGGGGTGACGAGGAGATTCGGGATGTCGGGCGCAAGGAGCGGATTGCCGTCCACCGGCGGCTCCTGCGTGAGCACATCGATTGCGGCTCCGCCGATTCGTCCCGCGCGCAGCGCATCCGCGAGCGCCTGCGAATCGATGAGACCGCCGCGTGCCGTGTTGATGATGAGGGCGTCCGCTTTCATCGACGCGAGCTCCCGGGCTCCGATCAGGCGCTCGGTCGCGGGAGTCAGGGGACAGTGCAGGCTCAGCACGTCCGCCATCGGGAGCAGATCACGCAGATCGATGCGGTCGGGCGCCGGCTCCGCGCCTGGCCGATTCGCGACGAGTACCCGCATGCCGAAGGCCGCTTCGGCCGCGCGAGCGACGCTGCGGCCGAGCGTGCCGAAGCCGACAATGCCGAGCACTCGATCCTGGAGCTCGCGGATCGGGAAATCGAGCATCGTGAATTGAGGGCTCGCCCGCCAGGAGCCGTCGACGGCGAGCCGACCGTATTCGCGCAGCCGGTGCGTGAGCGCGAGAATCACGGCGAGCACGTGCTGGGTGAGCGAGGTGGTGCAGTAATTGCGGACGTTGCATACGGCGATGCCGAGCTCGCGGGCGGCCCCGAGGTCGACGTTATTCGTCCCCGTCGCCATGACCGCGATGAGGCGCAGAGCGCCGGACGCAATCATGCGTTCGCGCGTGATGTGCAGTTTGTTCACGAGCACGATCTCCGCGCCCGCGATCCGGCGGGCGATGTCCGCCTCGGGCGTCACCTCGTGCAGCGCGATCTGCGGCAGCAGCCGCGTGATGCGACTGGTGTCGAGATCTCCCCGGCTCACCGTGGCAAAATCGAGACAGACTGCTTTCACGTTCGAGGCTCCCGCGCGAAGGGCCGTCACTTTGACAACGAACACACGGCCTTTCAACCAGCGGCGCTTGCCACGACTCGCACCGCTCGCGCTGCTCGCTCTGGTGATCGCCGCGTCGGCCGCCGTAATCTCGCCGCGCGCGAACGCCGCCGGAGTCGTCGTGACCGATGATACCGGCCGCCGCCTGACCGTTCCGCCGCCGCCGCTGCGCATTGCGAGCCTCGCTCCGAACGTCACCGCCATGCTGTTCGCAGCCGGTGCCGGCGCCGAAGTGGTCGCGACCACGGAGTACTCGATCGAGCCGCCGGCCGCACGGCGCATCCCCCGCATCGGCGACGCGAATGCCATCGATTTCGAGCGGCTCGTTGCGCTGCGCCCCGATGTCATCGTCGCCTGGCCCGGGGGCGAGAATCCGGCGGAGACCGATCGCATCGGCCGGCTCGGCATTCCCATCTATCGCGAGCGCGTCGGTGCGCTCGCCGACCTGCCCGCCTCCGTCCGCCGGCTCGGCGCTCTCGCAGGGACGCGCGAGGCGGCCGACCGGGAAGCGGACGCGCTCGATGCGCGCATCGCTGCGCTCACGCGCCGCTCCGCCGGTGCACGGCCCGTAACCGTGCTCCTGCAGGTCTGGAGCCGTCCCATCTACACGGTCGGCGGTCCGCATCTGCTCACCGATGCCCTGCGCCTCTGCGGGGCGCGCAATGTGTTTGCCGACTTGCCCCAGCTCGGTCCCGCCGTGAGCACCGAGTCGGTCATTGCGCGCGATCCTCAACTCATCGTCACGGTCGCGCCGCGTGCGGAGAGCGCGAGCTGGCTTGCGGAGTGGCGGCGCTTCCCGGAGCTGCGTGCCGTCGCCGCCGGCAATCTCATTGCTTTCCCGGATCAGCGCCTCACGCGCATGGGGCCCGGCGTACTCGACGCGACGGAGGAGCTCTGCAACGCCGTCGACGCGGCACGCCACCGGCTCGCGAAATGAGGCGCGGGCGGACTAGTCGCGGAAATTGTTGAACTGCAGCG
>DASXNC010000153.1:0-4863 GCA_036495325.1 Steroidobacteraceae bacterium | reverse complement strand
TGTGGACGACGTCACATCTGCGTTCTGGGCCCGGTGGCGCAGCGCGTGATCCATGAGGACGATCGCGAGCATGGCCTCGGCTATGGGCACTGCGCGCAGTCCGACGCACGGGTCGTGGCGGCCGGTCGTTGCGATCTCCGTGGCCCTGCCTTCCACGTCGATCGTGCGGCCCGGTACCTGAATGCTCGAGGTCGGCTTGAGCGTCACGTGCGCGATCACGTCCTGCCCTGAGGAGATGCCCCCGAGCACGCCACCGGCGTGGTTCGTGAGAAATCCTTGCGGCGTGAGCTCGTCGCGGTGCTCGCTGCCCCGCTCGCCGGCCGCCCGCACGCCATCTCCGATCTCCACCGCCTTGACCGCGTTGATGCCCATCAGCGCATGGGCGATGTCCGCGTCGAGTTTGTCGAACACCGGCTCTCCGAGGCCGGGCGGGACGCCCCTGGCAATCACGGTGATGCGCGCGCCAAGCGAGTCGCCCTCGCCGCGCACCTGCCACAGAAGCGCCTCGAGCTCCGCAATGCGGGCCGGATCGGGACAGAAAAACGGATTCCGATACGCGAATTCGGGATCGACCGGCTCGAGGGTCAATGCGCCGATCTGATTCAAATAGCCGCTGATGCGCACGCCGTAGCGTTCCGTGAGGTATTTGCGGGCGATGGCCCCCGCGGCGACGCGCATCACCGTCTCCCGCGCCGAGGCGCGACCCCCTCCGCGATAGTCCCTCACGCCGTACTTCTGCTGGTACGTGTAGTCCGCATGTCCCGGCCGGAATCGGTCCTTGATCTTCTCGTAGTCGCTGGAGCGCGCGTCGGTGTTCTCGATGAGGATGCCGATCGGAGTGCCGGTCGTGCGGCCCTCGAAGAGTCCCGAGAGAATGCGCACCTGATCGCCTTCGCGACGCTGGCTCACGAAATGCGAAGTGCCCGTGCGCCTGCGGTCCACATCCGCCTGCAGGTCCGACTCCGCGAGCGGCAGACCCGGCGGGCAGCCGTCGACGATGCAGCCCATCGCGGGCCCGTGGCTCTCGCCGAAAGTCGTGACCGTGAAGAGCTTCCCGATGGTGTTGCCGGACATGATTCGAGACTACCGCGTTGCCGACCGTGCTCGCCGGCGCTGCATCCGGCCCCGGCGCCGGGCCCGCTTCGGCGCACCGGTCGCTGCCAGCTGCTCAGCCGTCAGCACAAAGACCCCACCGCCCCCCCGCTCGAAATCGAGCCACGTGAAGGGCAGGTCCGGATACGCTCGGCGCACGGCTCGCTCCGCATCGCCCACCTCGACGACCAGAATTCCCCCCGGGGCGAGATGATCGGCGGCCCCTGCGAGGATGCTACGCACCGACTCGAGCCCGTCGCGACCTGCCGCGAGCGCATGCCGCGGTTCGTGACGGTATTCGGGCGGGAGCGCCTCGAGCTCGCGCTCGCTCACGTAGGGCGGATTGCTGACGATGATATCGTAGCGGCGGCGCCCCAGCCCGCGGAAGTGATCGGATGCGACGAGCCGCACGCGACTGCGCACGCGGTGGCGTCGCACGTTGTCGCGCGCGACCTCGAGTGCCTCCGGCGAGATGTCTACCGCGTCGATGCGCGCGCGCGGAAAAGCCCTGGCGCAGGCGATCGCGATGCAGCCGCTGCCCGTGCCGACGTCGAGTATGCGACGGGTGCGCCCCACGGAGATCCACGGCGAGAATCGCCGCTCGATGAGCTCCGCGATCGGCGAGCGCGGAATCAGCACGCGCGGATCGACGCGCATCTCGAGACCGGCGAACCAGGTGCGGCCCGTGAGATAAGCGGCCGGGACACGCTCCTTGATCCGCCGCTCGATGAGCGCACGCGCACGCGCGGCGCGCGCCGCCCCGATCCGCAACGCGTGCAGGCGCGGACCTGCGAATGGAGAGAGTCCGGCCGCGTGCAGAACCAGCGCCGCGGCCTCATCGTGCGCGTTGTCGGTGCCGTGGCCGAAGGCGAGCCGTGCGCGTGCGAGCCGTCGCGCTCCGCTCGCGATGAGATCACCCAGCGTATCGATGTGGGATACTTTAGACATGTCGCTGCGGACTTCCTGGATGCTCGTTTTGCTCGCCTCCGCTTGCGCGGCCGTGGGCGGAGCATGGGCTGCGCGCGATCTCGGCCGCACGCCCGCGGCGGTTCCGCAGCTCGCCAGCGGCACGTGGCTGCCCGAGCGGCGCAGCGCCGGCGACTTCACGCTCACCGATCAGAGCGGAGCGCCGTTCACGCAGGCGAGCCTCGCCGGCGGTCCCTCGATCCTCACGTTCGGGTTCACACACTGTCCGGACGTGTGTCCGGCCACACTCGCGATGCTCGCGCGTGTCAGCCGCGCCCCCGGCGTGCCGCCTGTCCGGGTCATTTTCGTCACCGTCGATCCGGAACGCGATACCCCGCCCCTGCTCGACAGTTACGTGAAGGCGTTCGACCCGCGTTTTATCGCGCTCACCGGAGCGCCCGCTGCGATCCGAGCGTTCGCCGAGCGGCTCGGCGTTGGGTACCAGCGCGACGCGCTGCCGGGCGGAGACTACACGATCGATCACACGGCCGTCGCGTTCCTGATCGACCCAGAGGGCCGCATCGCCGCGATCTTCACGGCTCCGTTCGACGCCGCGCGCTTTGCGGCCGATCTCCGACGCGCTGCCCCGTTTCTCGCAGTCCATGGTTGACGGCTCGCTCGGGCGGGCCCGCGACGCGGGCCTCGCCCGCCCTCGGCTCGGAGCGCGGCTCTTCGTCGCCTTGCAGCATCTCATTCCGCAGCACGCGCTCTCGCGCGCGGTGCACCGCCTCGCCCGCTCCCGCGCGGGGCCGGTCAAGAACGCGCTGATCCGCGCATTCGTTCGAGGCTATCGCCCGCGGCTCGAAGAGGCCGCGGAACCGAACCCGCTCGCCTATGGCAGCTTCAATGAGTTCTTCACCCGCGCGCTGCGGCCCGACGCTCGCCCCATTTCGACCGGGTCCGAACTGGTTCTTTCACCCGTCGATGGAGCCGTGAGCCAGATAGGCCATCTCGACGAGCTCATGCTCCTGCAGGCGAAGGGCCGCTATTACCGTCTCGATGCGCTGCTCTCGCCAGCGGGCGCCGAGTGGGCTCGCCGCCTCGCGGGCGGCGCCTTCGCGACGCTGTACCTGGCGCCGTACGACTATCACCGCATTCATATGCCGGTGGCGGCGACTCTGAAAGCGGCGTGGTACGTGCCTGGCCGCCTGTTCAGCGTCAATACCGTCACTGCGGCGGCCGTGACGGGACTGTTCGCGCGCAACGAGCGCGTGATCTGCGCCTTCGAGAGCGACGCCGGCATGCCGTTCGCGATGGTGCTCGTCGGGGCGCTCTTCGTCGGCAGCATCACAACTCGCTGGCACGGCGAGGTGACGCCGTGCCGCCCGCGCGCCCCGCGCACCCTCCCCGTGCCGCGCGAAGCGCGCCTCGAGGAGGGCGCCGAGATGGGCCGCTTCAACATGGGCTCCACGGTCATTCTCCTCTTTCCCCGCGGGGCCCTCGCGTGGCGCGCAGCCCTGGGCCCAGCGAGCCGGATCGTGGTCGGCCAGCCGCTCGCCCGCCTCGAGCCGCCGGCCCTGCGAGACGATGAACGTGCCGGCGTCCGGTGACTGGCGCCCGACCGCGAGCGCTGCGGCGCTCGGCCGGCGCGCGGAGCTCCTCGCCCGAGCGCGAGCGTTCTTTGCGCACCGCGGCGTGCTCGAGGTGGACACCCCTTTGCTCGTCGGGGCGCCGGTGACGGACGTGCACATTCATTCGGCCCGCGTCGAGCTCGAGCCGGGCGACCGGACGCTGCATCTCGCGACCTCGCCCGAATACGCGATGAAGCGGCTGCTCGCTGCAGGCAGCGGCGACATCTATCAGATTGCGCACGTCGTGCGCGCCGGCGAACGCAGCCGCCTGCACAACCCGGAGTTCACGCTCATCGAGTGGTACCGGCTCGGCTTCACGCTCGATGCATTGATGAGCGAGGTCGATGCGCTCGCGCGTGAGCTCCTCGGCCCGCACGCCGCCTCGCGCCCCACCGAGATCATCACGTACCGCGACGCCTTTCTGCGGCAGCTCGAGCTCGATCCGCTCACGGCGCGAATCGCGGAGCTCGAGCGCGCCGCGAGCCGCCGCGGGTTTGTCGCACCGCCCGAGTCGCAGGCGGCCATCGCCCGAGCAGGGGTCGCTGAGGCGGGCGGCGCGGAGGCGCAGCGAGAGCGCGATGTGCTGCTCGACTTTTTGATGGCAGCGGTGATCGGCCCTGCGCTCGGACTCGGAGCCCTCACGTTCATCCACGGCTATCCCGCCTCGCAGGCGGCGCTCGCCGAGCTCGACCCGGACGACCCGCGGGTCGCGCTGCGGTTCGAGCTCTACTGCGACGGCATCGAGCTCGCAAACGGATTCCGCGAGCTCGCCTCGAGCGCCGAGCAGCGCGCGCGCTTCGAGCACGATCGGCGGGAGCGCGCGCGAGCGGGGCTACTGGTGCCGCAGATCGACGAGCGCCTGCTCGCGGCACTCGATGAGGGGCTCCCGGCCTGCTCGGGCGTCGCGCTCGGATTCGACCGGCTGCTGATGATCGCCCTCGGGGCGCGGCACATCGATGAGGTGCTCGCGTTCCCGATCGAGCGCGTGTGATCTCGGAATGATCCTATTGTTTCGCGCGCGAGATGTACTCGCCCGTGCGCGTGTCGACCCGGACGAATTCGCCCTCGTTGATGAACAGAGGCACGCGAACCACGGCGCCGGTCTCGAGCTTGGCCGGCTTCTGGCCGCCGGTAGCGGTATCGCCGCGCAGGCCCGGATCGGTCGCGACGACTTTCAGCTCGATGTGCGGAGGCGGCGTAACGACGAGCGGCAGGTTGTTGAACAGCGTGACGA
>DASXNC010000152.1:0-6007 GCA_036495325.1 Steroidobacteraceae bacterium | reverse complement strand
CACAATCCGGTTCCGCTCTTTCTCGCGCGAGCAGGGGCTCTCGAGCGATACGATCTACGGCGTGGTCGTCGATGCAGCCGGCCGCATCTGGCTGAGCGGCTCTGCCGGTCTGATGCGTTTCGACCCGAGCGACCACAGCGTCAAGACCTATCACCGCGAGGATGGTCTGCAAGGAGAGGAGTTTGATTCCGGGGCCTACTTCAGGCTGCGCGATGGCCGTCTCTGCTTCGGTGGTCCGGGCGGATTCAATATATTCGATCCCTCGCGCCTCACTGACGACGTGCAGCCACCGCGGCTCGCACTCACGCGGGTCGAGATCCTCGGCGCGCCGGCGGCCGGCCCGGTCCCGTACTGGCTGCGCAACCGGATTCCGCTTGACTATCGCGACAATATCGTCTCACTCGACGTGGGCGTGCTCGACTTCACCTCGCCAAAGCAGAATCGGCTCGCCTATCGCATGGCCGGCCTCACCGACCACTGGATCGATCTCGGCACTCAGCATCGCGTCACACTGACGAATCTCGACGCGGGCGATCACGTGCTCGAGGTCCGCGGCGCAAACTCCGACTCCGTCTGGAGCGAGCCCTTGCGGATCACCTTGCACCGGAGCCCGGCGCCTTGGGGCTCCCCGTGGGCCTACGCGGTCTACGCGCTCGCCGCGCTCGGCCTCATCGCGCACCGACTCCGCAAGCAGCGCCTCGAGCGACTGCATCAGGCCCGCGAGCGCGAGCGGCTGGAAGCGGAAGTTGCGGCTCGGACGCACGAGCTGACCGAAAGCAACCGGCAGCTCGCCGAAGCGGCGCGAGCGAAGAGCGACTTCCTCGACCGCATGAGCCACGAGCTGCGCACGCCGATGAACGGCGTCGTCGGCATGACCGAGCTGCTCGCGCGCACGCCACTCTCGGCCGTGCAGTCGCACCTGACCGAGACGATCCGCTCCTCGGCTCATGTGCTGCTGCGGATCGTGAACGACCTGCTCGATCTGTCGCGCGCGCAGGCGGGCAAAGTTTCACTCGAAGCCCTGCCGCTCGATCTCGAGCGCATGCTCGAGGAGTGCACCACGGTGTTCGCAGCGACCGTGCAGGCGAAGGGAATCGAGCTCATCGCCCGCCCACCGTCGGGTGCCTGGCCGCGAGCCGGACGGGAGCTGCTCGGCGATCCATTGCGCGTGCGTCAGATTCTGATGAATCTCATCGGCAACGCCGTCAAGTTCACCGAGCGGGGCCGTGTCGTCGTCGAGGCTCTCATCGAGCCTTGCGAGGCGGACCGCGCGACCATGCAGCTCTCCGTGTGCGACACCGGAATCGGCATGGACGCTGCAACGGTCGGCAAGATCTTCGATCCGTTCACGCAGGCGGACGAGTCCACCAGCCGCCGCTTCGGCGGCAGCGGCCTCGGGCTCGCCATCTGCCGCGAGCTCGCCGAGCTCATGGGCGGTCGCATCACAGTGGAGAGCGCGCCTGGAAAGGGCTCGACGTTCCGCGTGTTCTTGCCGCTCGCAGTAGGCGGCCTGCAGCCGTCACGCGCCGGACAGCCGTTCGGCTCGGACCAGCCGGTCGATGCTGCACAGGCACCAGCAGAGCCCCGCGCGATCGGCGGACGCGTGCTGCTCGTCGAGGACGAGCCGGTCAATGCGGCCGTTGCGCAGGGATACCTCGAGACGCTCGGCTGCGAGTGCGTCTGGACCAAGCATGGTGCGGAGGCGGTCGCACGCAGCGCGGCCGAGCGCTTCGATTTGATTCTCATGGATCTCAACCTTCCTGGGATCGACGGCTTCGCGACGACCCAGCTGATCCGCGATCGTGCGCGCGGCGGCTCGCGCACCCCCGTCGTGGCGCTGACCGCGCACGACGCCGGCCGCGTTCGTGACCGCTGCCTCGCCGCCGGGATGGATGATGTGCTCACGAAACCCTACACGCTCGAGGCATGCGGGCAACTGCTGAGGCGCTGGATCCGCCGCGACGACGAAGCGCACAGCGCCGATTCGCATGGCGCCGAACCTCACCGCGCTGCACCGCACCGCGCTACACCGCACCGCGCTGAACCGCGGGATGCCGCGCCGAGCCCCCTCCAGCCGCCGGAGTCCCTCTCGAGGGTCGATGCGGAAGTGGTCGCCCGGCTCAGAGCAGCGCGCGCGCCAGGCCGCGCCGATCTCTACGGAAAGCTCGTCGAGCTCTTCCGTGCAAGCTCCGCCGGCGCGCTCGCCGCACTCGGCGCAGCCCTCGATCTGGGCGATCTCGCATCCGCGCGTGCGATCTGCCACAAGCTCAAGTCGAGTGCCGCGAACGTCGGCGCGGGTGTCTTTTCGCAACACGTCCGCCGGCTCGAGCAGCACTGCTCGTCAGGTGATTCAGCCGGCGCCCGCGAGATCTACGAACGACTCAAAGCATCCCATCCGGCGCTCGTCGAGGAGCTCGAGACTCTGCGTCTCGAGGAGATTGCGTGACCGAACGGGAACGGGGAGAAAATCGCATGGCCGAGGACACTGCGCCAAGACCGGTCGCGATCATCGCAGACGATGAGGATATCGGGCGGCTGCTTCTCGCGGAATCAGTGGAGCAGGTCGGCCTCGCGCCGCTCGCCTACGAGGACGGTGCGGCGGCGCTCGAAGGCGCGCTCGCGCACGGCGCCGCACTCGTGCTCCTCGATGTGGACATGCCAGGCCTCGACGGCTATGCCGTGTGCCGGCGGCTGCGCGGTGATCCGCGCTTCACGAGCGTGCCGATCGTGATGGTGACCGGACACGAGGATTCAGCAGCGATCAGCCGCGCGTTCGATGCAGGCGCCACGGACTTCATCTCGAAACCCGTCAATTGGGCGCTCCTTCCGCGCCGGCTCGAATACATCCTGCGCAACGCGGCCGCGGCAGAGCGCATCGAGCGCCTGGCGTACTTCGATCCCCTCACCGGCCTCCCGAATCGGCAGCGCTGCCTCGAGACCGCGGAGCGGCAATTCGCCGAGGCCGCCGCGACCGGTGAGTCGGTCGCCATCGTGTACCTCGATCTCAACAGCTTCAAACGCGTCAACGACACCTTCGGCCATTCCGTCGGCGATGCGGTGCTGCGCACCGTGGCTGACAAGCTTACCCGCGCCGCCGGGCGGCCGGAGCCGCCTTCCGCGAATGTCTTTGTCTCACGGTTCGGCGGCGACGAGTTCGTGATCCTGGTCCGGCACGCCGAGGCGCGCTCGATTGCGGTGCAGATCGCCGAGCAATGCAGCGCAGCGTTCAAAGCGCCGATCCAGTACGACGGGCTCGAGTTCTACTCTGCGCCGAGCATCGGCATCGCGGTCTTTCCGCAGGACGGGAGCGATGTGGCGACCGTGCTCAAGCACGCCGACACCGCCATGTATCAGGCAAAGACCGGCGCCGCCGCCCCGGTCGCGATCTACGCGCCTGCCATGAGCAGCCGGCTGCGCGACTGGCTCGATCTCGAGGCGCGCCTGCGCCGCGCGGTGCAGGAGGATCGCGTCCACCTCCTGTTCCAGCCGAAGTTCAGATTGAAGGACGATCGGATCTCAGGGGTCGAAGCGCTGCTTCGCTGGTGCGACAGCGAGCACGGCGACATCTCTCCGAACCGCTTCGTCGAGATTGCCGAGGACAGCGGGCTGATTCTCGATATGGGGAGCTGGGTGGTGCGCGCGGCCTGCCGTCAGCTGCGCAAATGGCTCGATGCGGGATTCGCGTTGCCGGTCGCGATCAACGTCTCCGGGAAGGAACTGCTCCACGGGGACCCCGCGCGGGTCATCGAGAAGGAAGCGGCGGCTGCCGGCGTGCCGACCTCGCTCATCGAGGTCGAGATCACGGAATCTATCCTGGTCAAGGACTCGCCCATCGTGCGCAATGCGCTCGAGCGGCTGCGCGGGCTCGGTTGCCGGATCGCGCTCGATGATTTCGGGACCGGCTACTCCTCGCTCGCCTACATCACCCGCTTCCCGCCCGACCGCATCAAAATCGACAAGGCCTTCGTGCGCAACGTCGATCGCTCGGCGAGCGATGCCGCGATTGCGAACGCGATCCTCTCACTCGGCGGCAGCCTCAGCCTCGTCGTCACGGCCGAAGGCATCGAGCGGCAGAGCCAGCTCGAGTGGCTGCGGGCGCGCGGCTGCGACGAGGCGCAGGGATTTCTGCTTTCGAGACCGCTTTCCGTCGAGGACCTCGAGCGCCGCTTCCTCCGGCATAACCCATCATTCGAGGATTTGACTCGGGAGCCCGCGGGAGGCACGCTCATCGCCGCCCCCCTCTGATGAGGCGGCACCGATGCCCACGCCGACCGTTCTGATCGCCACCTGGCGCGACGGGTTATTCACAGTTACGGGCGATTCGATCCGGCACGAATTCGCCGGTAGAACCGTGTGCGGCCTGACGCGCGATCGAGGAGGCGGAGCGCTCGCCATCCTCGACCGCCGCAGCGTCGGCCGGCTGACGGCCGCTGGCGATTGGCGGACCGTGGCAGATGTCGACACGAGTCTCGCTTGCTGCCTCGAGGTCGATGGTGCGATCTACGCCGGAACGGAGGATGCGAGAGTTCTTCGCATCGATGCACGCGGCCAATCCGTGGAACTCGACGGGTTCAATGCCGTTCCGGGACGCGAGAAGTGGTATGCGGGCGCGGCGCTGATCGATGGCAAGCTCATCGGCCCGCCGCTCGGCATTCGCTCGATGAGCGCCACCCGCGATGGAGCCGTGCTACTCGTGAACGTCCACGTCGGCGGCATCCCGCGATCACTCGATGGCGGAAGGACATGGCAGCCCACGCTCGACATCGAGCTCGACGTGCACGAGGTCGTCGCCCATCCTTCGCGGCCTGAGCTGGTGGCCGCCGCAGCGGCCGCCGGCCTGTGCGTCAGTCACGACGCAGGCGCAACCTGGACTGTCGAGCAGGAGGGATTGCATGCGGCTTACTGCTCGGCAGTTGCCTTTGCCGGCGATGAGCTCCTCGTCGCCGCCTCGGCCGGCCACTTCGCTGCGGAAGGCGCGGTCTATCACCGGCCGATCGAAGGGAACCCCCCGCTTCGGCTCCTCGACGGCGGATTTCCCGAGCGGATCTCCGGCATCTGCGACACGGACTGCATCGATGTGGCCGGCTCGAAGGTCGCGCTCGCTGACCGCGCCGGCAATCTCTATTGTTCGGAGGACTTCGGTCGTACCTGGACGTGCCGTTCCACCGGCGCTCGAAGCCCGAGCGCGGTCGCTTTGATTTGATTCGACCCACGCCCGCGGTATGGCCCAGCTGCGCGCGCGCGTCGAGATTGGTGGTAGGTTAGGTCAAACGACCTGAACGCGGGATCGCAGGCCTGCCGAGCCGGCATGAGGAATCCATTCACCATACGACGCCGCGCGCGCGAGGAGGCGCTGGCGTGGTTGGCTCGGATGAAGCGTGGGCTTCGCCCGGCCGAGGGACCTCAGCTCATCGCCTGGCTCAGGCGGAGGTCTCACCGCAGGCTCATCGCGAAGGCCGCCGCCGAATGGCACGGCCCCGAGGTGTTGGCAGTGCTTTCGCAGATTTTCCCGATCGATCCTGCCAGCCTCGAGCCGCGGCGGGGTCGCCATCCGGCAACCGCCGTTGCGATCTTTGCGTGCATCATGGTGCTTCCGACCGGGTTCTTCCTCCTTCTTCATGCGCTCGGCCTTGGCCGTCACTTGGACGGCTGGTATACGACGACGCCCAACGCAATTCAGCGGCTGTCCCTCGAGGACGGGACTCGCGTCGCACTGAATCGCGGAACGGGAATCAATGTCTTATTCATGGAACACATTCGCAGCGTGCTCGTCGCGCGCGGCGAAGCGATATTCGAGGTCGCGAATTCGCCTTACCGCCCGTTCACCGTCCGTGCGGCGGGTCGCGTCTTCGAGACCGAGTCCGCCACGTTCGACATTCGGATTGCCGCTCCGGATCGATTGACTCTCACCGTGCTCGCGGGAACGGTCACGGCGTTTCCAGCCCAGCGGAGCCAGCGGGATGATGGCAACGAGCGCGAGCTCGATCCGCTCATGTACAAATCGATT
>DASXNC010000151.1:0-2182 GCA_036495325.1 Steroidobacteraceae bacterium | reverse complement strand
GGAGAGCTGCGATGCTCACCGCGTAAATGCCCCTCGCCTTCACTGCTTCTGACTCCCGTTCGATGAATCTGCCTGCGCGTGCGGTGGGTCGGACGGCTTGTTCCCGTCGGAGCGCGCACGTTTCGCCTGAGCCGCTATTTTTGTCGGGTCAGTGCGTGCCAGATAGTCGATCCATGCGTCGTCCTCGGACCCGATCCCGCCCAGGAACTCCATCAACGCCGCATCGTCGTTCGTGCTCTGCGCGCCTTTCCCCTGGTTCGTGCTCGTAGTCTGTCCGGGATCCGCGTGCACTCGCGCGGCGGGCGCGAACACCGCCGCCCCGAGGAGCAGCGCCGCCGTGATCCGCTTCAACCGCTCGCCCCGCCGATCGCGCCGGCGCCAGCCTCGCCGTCCGAGCTGCCCGACTGACCGGCACTCGAGTCACCGCCCGCGTCTGCCTGCGCCGCAGCCCACTCGTAAAACGAGTGATCGTAATTCTCCATGAACGAGATGCTGTCGTCGTCCGCAAGCATGTCGAGCACCTCGAGAGACGGCTGCGATCCATCGGTCCTCGAACCCGAATGGAAGGGCCCATGCATGAAGAGTGTGAGCGCGACTGCGAGCATTCCCGCCGCCACGGCTCCGGCTATCGGCAGAGCGGTGAAGCTGCGCCCGTGCGCCTGGCGCGTGACAGCGGCCTCGAGCGCCGCCTGACGCGCGCGATTTAGGCGCGAGCGCGTCCGCGCATCGACGCGCGTCAGACTCTCCTCGAGAACGGCGCGTGCGCGCCGCTCGAATCCGCTTTCCTCACCCACACTGTTCATCATGTCTCAATCTCGAAATCGCCGAGCCGCCCGCGCAGAGCCTGAACGGCCCGAAAATAGTGCGTCTTGACGCTACCCTCGGAGCATCCCATCGCGGCGGCGGTCTGCGCCACGTCGAGCCCCTCGAGATTGCGCAGCAGGAACGCCTGGCGCTGCCGTTCCGGCAGCGCCTGCAGCGCCCGTTCCAGCGCGGCCATCGCCTGGTCCATCTCGAGCCGAGCCGGCGGCTGTGGATCCGAACTCGGCGCCTCCGCGATCGGGTCGTGCTCGTCGTCCTCATCATCGTGCCGCCACGGAAGCCACGCCATTACTCGGCCACGCACCGTACGGCGGCGCTGCATATCCCGGATCCGGTTCTCCAGGATCCGATAGAACAAGGGCTTCCACTCCTCCGGCGAGCGGTTCGAGTAGGCGCGCGCGAGCTGCAGCATCGCGTCCTGGACGGCATCGAGCGCGTCGTCCTCGTGCCGCAGGCTCGCGAGGGCAATCCTGAATGCCTTCAGCTCGATGCTCGCGAGGAATCGGTCGAGTGCCCCCGAGCCAAGCCCGGCTGTCGAGTCGTTCAATAGTGTATTGCCGTTGGCTGCCGCAGGCGCGCGGACGGACCCCGACGGCGGCCAGAGCGCGAGCGGCGAGCAGGGCGCGAGGGTAGCAAAGCCACTCATGCTGCGTACAACGCCGTCCCCCCCGGAACGTTGACCTGTCTCCGAAAAGAGTCACCCAGATCCGGCCTAAGCTTGCCATAATCGCGCGCCGCGGCGCCCGGCCGGCAACCGCCGGCGCAGCGACGTCGGCGCACGGGTCGCCAACCCCGGTGCCGCTCTCATGTCCACCGCCTCGAGATATCGCGCCCTTGTTCCCATGCGATGAAGCCGCCGCACCCGCCCCAAGCGATCTGGAGGCGGTAGAGCTGGGCGATGGGCGGCCGGACGGCATTCTGCGCGTAGCCCTCGACGTGCCTTTGCGCCGCCTGTTCGACTATCTGCCTCCCAGGAGCGGGGCAGGCCGAATCGTCCCGGGCGTGCGCATCCGCGTTCCCTTCGGCCGCCAGCGGCTCATCGGGCTCGTCATGGAAATCGCGGCGAGCACCGAGCTATCACCGGAACGGGTGAAGTCCGCCCTGGAGGTGCTCGATGCGGCACCGGTCGTGGACGAGGCAGCGCTTTCCCTCCTGCGCTGGGCTGCGGACTACTACCACCAGCCCGTCGGCCAAGCCGTCGCCGTTGCGCTTCCCAAAGCACTGCGTCTCGGGGCGCCGGCGGCGCCTGTCGAGCCGCGGTGGTCCGCGACCCCCGCTGGGCTCGAGGCGTTCGAGCGAGGTGAGCCGCCCCGGGCACCACAGCAGAGACGGGTTCTCGCCTTGCTCGCAGAGCGTGACC
>DASXNC010000150.1:0-3685 GCA_036495325.1 Steroidobacteraceae bacterium | reverse complement strand
GCGCCCGATGCTTCGTTGGCGAGAAAGTCGAGGAACTGCTCGATCGGCCGCGGCGAGGCCACATCGAGATGCAGGTCAGAGACGAAGAGCCGCGCCATTGCGCACCGTCGGCGCTCCGCAGGAGTCTATTCGGGCGAGGCCACGGGCGGCGTCGAGTTGGCCGGTCTCGCGGACGGCTGCTCTTGCGGCACGCCCGCGCCCTCCGGCAGCAAATCGATTTTCTCGATCACGACCGGCTTGAGCGGCGAGTCGCTCTTGAACGGGCCCATGCTGCCAGTCGGTGTGATGCCGATGCGGTCAATCACGTCCATACCCTGGACGACCCGGCCGAATACGGCGTAGCCCCAGCGCGTCGGCAGCGGATCGAGTTCCGCATTGTCGACGAGATTCACGTAGAACTGGCAGTTGCCCGAGTGCGGCGAACTGGCGCGCGCGAGCCCGACCGTGCCACGCTTGTTCTGCAGGCCGTTGCCGGACTCGTTCGGAATCGCAATATGGGTCGGCTTCAGGTTGAACGTAGTCGCATCGTGGCCGCCGCCCTGGATCACGAAGTTCGCGATCACGCGATGAAATAGCGTGTTGGTGTACTGGCCTTCGCGCACGTAGCGCAGAAAGTTCGTGACCGTGAACGGTGCGCGCTCGCAGTCGGTCTCGATCACGAAATCGCCCATGCTCGTCGTGACGCGCACTCGCGCATTCGGATAGGGCGCGCCGCAAGTGTCGGCGGCTCGGGAGCCACTCGGAGAGCTGGACGAGCTGCTCGATGCGGCGGAGGTGCCGGGCGATGAGCTGCTCGAGGCGGCGCCGGAAGCAGCCGGCGTGTCCGCGTGTGCGGGCGGTCCTGCTGCGAGCAACAAGAGGGCCACGCAGGCAGCGATTCCTGCCAGATGGCGCGCGCGGCGTGAGATCTCATCGGGCAATTCGGCTTCCCCCGTTTGGCGGTCAGGGCCGATGGTACCATTGTTCAGTGAGCCTCACCGCAGCGAGCGCCGCGACAGCGGCGACAGTCACACGCTTCGCGCCGAGCCCGACAGGTGACTTGCACCTCGGCAATGCGCGAACGGCGCTGTTCAATCTTCTGCTCGCGCGAGGCGCCGGCGGACGCTTTCTGCTGCGCATCGAGGACACCGATGAGGAGCGCAGCCGCGATGAGTTCCGCGAGCGGCAGATGGAGGATCTGCGTTGGCTCGGCATTGGCTGGGACGTCGGCCCGGATCGCGAGGATGCGCGCGGTCCGTATCGACAGTCGCAGCGCGCCTCGCTCTACGCGCGCGACTTCGATGCGCTCGCGGCGGCCGGTCACGTTTACCCCTGCTACTGCTCCGCTCTCGAGCTCGAGCTCGCGCGCAAAGCGCAGCTCGCCTCGGGCAAGCCGCCGCGCTATGCAGGAACCTGCCGCCAGCTCACGGCCGAGCAGCAGGCGCGGAAGCGTGCTGCGGGCATAACGCCGACACTGCGATTTCGGGTGCCAGCGGGGCGCCGCATCGAGTTCGTGGACCTGGTGCATGGCGAGCAGAGCTTCCTCTCCGATGACATCGGTGATTTCGTCGTGCGCCGCGCGGATGGCTCCGCCGCGTTCTTCTTCAGCAACGCCGTAGACGACGCGCGCATGGGCGTGACGCACGTGCTTCGCGGCGAGGACCATCTCGCGAACACGCCGCGCCAGCTCCTCGTGCTCGAGGCGCTCGGGCTCGCACCGCCCGCGTACGGACACGTGTCGCTTCTGCTCGGGGCCGATGGGACGAAGCTCTCGAAGCGCGCGGGGGCGGGCAGCGTGCGCGAGTATCGCGAGCGCGGCTATCTTCCTTCCGCGATCGTCAATCATCTTTTCCGGCTCGGCCACTCGACGCCGGAGCACGGACTGCTCGGGCTCGAGGAGATGGCGCGCGCATTCGACCCCGCGCACCTCGGGCGCTCGCCCGCGCATTTCGATCCGCAGCAGCTCACCGGCTGGCAGAAGGAGGCTGTGCGCCGTCTCACGCCGGAGGAGCTGCGCCGCTGGCTCGGACGCGAGCTGCCGGAGGGGCTCGATGACAGCACCGCGGATGCATTCATCGAGGCGGTGCGGCCGAACGTCGTGCTGCCGGCGGATGCGCGGGTCTGGGCGGAGGTCGTGTTCGGCGCACCGCCGGCGCTTGATGAAGCCTCGCGCGAGGCCGTGCGCGAGGCGGGCAGGGAATACTTCGCAGCGGCGGCTCAGGCTGCCGAGGCGAAAGGGAACGACTTGTCGGCGGTTGCGGGCGCGGTGCGCGCCGCGACCGGACGCAAGGGCGCCGCGCTCTACACTCCACTGCGTGCGGCGCTCACCGGACGCGCGCACGGGCCGGAGCTCGCGCCGCTCATGAAGGCAATGCCGCCCGGGAAGGCGCGCGAGCGGCTAGCGAGGTTCGCGTGATCCGTATCCACAACTCTCTGACGGGCGAGAAGGAGAACCTGCAGCCCATCAGACCCGACGACCTCCGGATGTACGTGTGCGGCATCACCGTGTACGACTATCTGCACGTGGGCCATGCGCGGATGCTGACCGTATTCGATATCGTGAGCCGCTATCTGCGGTATCACGGCTACCGCCTCACGTATGTCCGTAACATCACGGACATCGACGACAAGATCATTCGCCGCGCCGCGGAAAGCGGCGAGTCGATAAGCGCGCTCACCGAGCGGTTCATTCGCGCGATGAACGAGGACTGCGCGCAGCTCGGCATTCTGCCGCCGGATGAGGAGCCGCGGGCGACGCAGTACCTGCCCGCGATCATCGACATGATCGCGAAGCTCATCGAGAAGGGCTATGGGTACGTGGCCTCGAACGGTGATGTTCTCTACTCGGTCGCCAGCTTCGATGGATATGGCCGCCTTTCGGGTACGCACCTTGCCGACCTGCGGGCTGGCGCGCGTGTGGAGGTGGAGGAGTCGAAGCACGATCCTCTCGACTTTGTTCTTTGGAAGCACGCGAAGCCGGGCGAGCCAGCCTGGGAGTCGCCCTGGGGTCCCGGCAGGCCGGGATGGCATATCGAGTGCTCGGCGATGTCGACGGTGCTGCTCGGCACGTATTTCGACATCCACGGCGGCGGCATGGACCTGAAGTTTCCGCATCACGAGAACGAGATCGCGCAGTCGTGCGCGGCGACCGGCGACCGCTTCGTCAAACTCTGGATGCACAACGGCTTCGTCAACGTGGACGACGAGAAGATGTCGAAGTCGCTCGGCAATTTCTTCACCGTGCGGGAAGTCTTGCCGACGCTGCGCCATCCGGAGGTGCTGAGGTACTTCATTCTCTCGAGCCACTATCGCGGCCCGATCAACTACTCTTTGGAGCAGCTGGACCAGGCCGAGGCTGCGCTGCGTGGTCTATACACCGCGCTGCAAGATCTCCCTGAAGGTTCTGCTCCGCCGGGGAAGTTCACCGCGCGGTTCGAAGAGGCGATGGATGACGACATCAATACGCCGGAGGCGCTCGCAGTGCTGCAAGCGCTCGCACGGGAGGTGAATCTGGCAAAGGATGCGGGGGAGGTGAGCAGCGCCGCCTCGCTTGGCGCGGAGCTGCGGTCGCTCGCGAACATTCTTGGCCTGCTCACGATACCGTCATCCTCATGGTTCCGGCTGCCGAAGCGGGCGGCGGAAACAGAAGGGAGCGGCTCGGCTCGAAGCGCCGCCGGCGCGGCAGGCGCCGGTATCGGGGACGAAG
>DASXNC010000149.1:0-15572 GCA_036495325.1 Steroidobacteraceae bacterium | reverse complement strand
GCGCGACCACGCGAGGCGCTCCGCGAACAGCTCGAAATAAATGTGATTGGTCCCCCCACGGCGCAAGCAGAACAGCAGATGCACTGGACACTCGAGCAGTGCGCCGAGCAGGTACGGCCCAACCGGTATCGGCGCGAGGCCGTCGAGAAAGCGGACGTCGACCGTGCGTCCGCCGTGCACTGGAACACGATCGCCCGCGATGACGACCCATTCGCCGCGAGCGATGCGTTCCTTCAGCATGAGCGCGACGGCCGGTCCAAAGTCGGTCACCTGCAGCAGCTCGAGCTCCGAGGCGCCCGCCATCGCGAGTACCTGGTTGAAATAGGCGGCGTGCCGGGTGTGCACGAGCACGTTGAGCCGTACCCGCCGGTTGAGACTCGCGAGCGCGCGGCAGACCTCGAGATTGCCAAGGTGCGATCCGATCACGAGGCGGCCGCGCCCGCTGCCCGCAGCATCGCGGAACTCCGCGTGATCCTCGAAGACAACGTGCCGGTAGTCGAGCCTGCCGGACCACGCATCGAGCTTGTCGAGCATGCCGTGCGTGAAGGCGACGAAATGGCGATACGCGCAGCGGCGGGTCGGCGCGAGGCCGCTCTCGGGGGCCACTCGCGCGATCCGCGCCAGGTACTCGAGCGAGACCCGGCGCGCGCGCCGTCCGAAGACGAAGAAATAAAGCGTCGCCGCATGCACGATCGGCGTCGCAACGCGGCGCGACATGAGGCGCAGCCCGATGACCATCAGACGCATCGCGATGAGCGCGCCCCGCTCGCGAGTCGTCGCCCAGCTCGACTGGATCACGGCGCCGCCGGAGCTCACGCGAGCTTCCGCCCGCCGAGCCGTTTCCGGGCGAGCAGCCGCGGAAGCCGCAGGAACATCCCGCCGAGGAGCCGCATTTGCAGGAGCACCATGGAGGCATTGTCGCGCACCAGCCGGAAATGCGAGACGCCATCGAGCGGATAGACCACCCGGGTGGCGATCCAGCGCAGCGGTACCCCGCGCCAGTGCAGCCGGACGAGAATTTCCACGTCGAAGTCCATGCGGGCGCCGATGTGTTCCGCAGCGGCGAGCCGTATCGCCGGCTCGAGCGGGTAGACGCGAAAGCCGCAGAGCGAGTCGGGGATCTCGAAGGAGAGCGTCTCGAGCCACACGAGTGCGTGCGTGAGCCAGCGTCCGTAGCGCCGCACGCGCGGCATGGAGGCGTCGAACACCGGACGGCCGCAGATGAGCGCCGTCGGGTGCGCACGGGCTTCCTCGACGAAGACCGGAATGTCCTTGAGCGCGTGCTGGCCGTCGGCATCGATCTGCAGCGCGTGGCTGCGGCCCTCGGCCGCCGCCGCGCGAAACCCGGCGATCACCGCGACGCCCTTGCCGCGATTCGGAACCAGGCGGATGAGCCTGGTGCCCGGCACCTCGCGAGCGAGCCGCTCGAGCTCCCGCGCGCACGCCGGGCCCGAGCCATCGTCGACGAGCAGGCAGGGCAAGCCGCTCCCCCGCACGGCTGCGACGACTTGCGCAATCGTCCGCTCATGATCGAAGACCGGAATGACCGCGCACGGCGAGAAGGGACAGTCCGCCACGCCAGCGCGCCGCCCTCAGGAGGAAAGGAGCCGCTCGACGACGCGCGCGAGATCGGAGACGGTGCGCACAGCCTTGAAATCCTCGGCGGCGACCTTGCGGCCAGTCGTCCGCTTGACCTGCTCTACGAGATCCACGGCATCGATGCTGTCGATCTCGAGGTCATCCGCGAGCCGCGCCTCGGGGGTGATGCGCGCGGGATCGAGACGGAAAAGCTCGACGAGCGCCGAGCGGATCATGGTGTAGGCGCGCTGCGGGTCAGCGGGCGTGAGCCGCGGCTCGGGATTGGCGCTCTCGGGTTCTGTCATGGCCTTAAGGTTCTGTCATGACTCGCGGCCGGCGCAACCCGCCGGAGAAATCTCCCATCCACCCAACTTACCCGGTCGACCCGTCCGGCTGGGTGAACTCCGTCGTAAAAATCCGCAGCAGGTGCTCGTTGAATTCGCGTGCGGCGATCGGCGGTGGCGCGCCGCCCCGGAACGGCTCGGGGTCGACGTCCGCTCCGACCCGCAGCGAGAAATGCGGTCGCCGCGCCGGAACGCGGTACCACGGATCGTGCTTTGCGAGCGTGGGCGGATCACACCGGATATACACCGGCGTCACCACGGCCGCCGCCCGCAACGCGATCGCGGCGGCGCCTCGGTAAAACTGCGGCGTTCCCCCTGGCACACTACGCGTGCCCTCTGGAAACATTATTACACTTCCTCCGGCCCTCAGGGCATCGACCGCACCCTCGATCATGACGTCGGTCGGGCTGTTGCTCACGTAGCCCGCCGCTGCGACTGATCCGCCGGTGAGCGGATTGCGCGCGAGAGCGGATTTCACGATGCAGGTCGCGGCGGGGACGAAAGAAAGCAGAAACACCCCATCGATGAGCGTCGGGTGGTTTGCGACGATGAGCTGCCCCGGACGCCCGAGCCGCTCGGCGCCTTCGAACTCGTACGTGAGCACACCCAGCCTGCACATGAGCCGTGTGAACCGACCCATCGCGTGCCCGAGCATCCGCCGCGCGCGAGTGCGGCGGCGCTCCGTGCCGCCCGGCAGCAGTCTCGCCGCCGGCAACGCGAGCAGCGACAGCACGAGAGCGTTCGCACCGAACACCGCGAAGCAGAGCGCGGTCGCCGCTAGGCGCCACGCGCGGCCGCCGCGTGCCGGGTGACGAGGCGCGCCTTCTTCAAACGGCTCCGCGCGCATTTGTGAGAGTTTCTTCACGTGCCAAGTATTGCATCGGCGGGCGTTGTGCCGTAAAACGTTCGCGCGCCACGGGCTCGGTGTTTGCTATCCGTTGTCCGATGCGGCGTGGTGCTACGTCTTGGAGGTGTGGCGAACCGATGAAGAAGCGCAACGCGTCGACCGACTGCGACCCTGGGCCCCGTCTTCAACGTGTCTCCGCGTACCTGGAGAAGTATTTTCCCGATTTCGTCGCCGAAGTGCGCTTCCAGGTCGGCGATGACGACTTTTTCCTCTTCGCGCGCTTCGGCCAATATCTCGCGCGGGCGATCGAGCAGAACCGCGCTCCGACCAGCAAGATCAACCGCGGCTTCACCGTTCTGAACAAGATGGCGCGCGCCTCCGCAAGGAGCCCCAGCATTCGGCAGATGCTGGTGTCCGGCCCCCTCGAGTACATCGTCGATGCGCCGAAGGCGCGTCGGCTCGCGCTCAAGCGCCTCTCGCCGGTCGCGCAGGGCTATCTCGAGAGCCTGTGCGAGTAGCGGGGCCCGGCCGAGCCGAGCACTAGTGTCATGGCCCCGGCCGACCGCGCGAGCGAGCTGCGCCGGTTCTGGTTCGGAGGCTCGCCTCTCACCGCGGCACGGCTCGACGAGCGGATGCGCTTCTGGTTTGCAGGCGAGGAGCCGGAGGAGGCTCGGCGCCAGCGCGACGAGGAGCTGCGCGTCCGCTTCGAGCCGCTCGTCATCGAAGCGGCGCAGGGCCGGCTCGCGTCCTGGGCCGGCAGCCCACGCCGCCGCCTCACTCTGATCCTGCTGCTCGATCAGCTGCCGAGAAATCTCTACCGCGGAACGCCACGCGCCTTTGCGACGGATCGAGATGCACTCGCGCTCGCGCTGTCCGGTATTCAATCGGGTGCCGATGCCGCGCTCGGGCCGGCGGAGCGGCTATTCTTCTATATGCCGCTGCAACACGCCGAGTCCGCCGAAGCCCAGGAGGAGTCGGTGGCCGCTTACCGCCGACTGCTCGCCGAGGTGCCGGAGTCGCTGCACCCTCCCTTCGCGAGCGTGCTCGGCTACGCCGAGGCGCATCGGGAAATCATCCGCCGGTTCGAACGCTTCCCGCATCGCAATCGGGTTCTCGGCCGGCCCTCGACGCCCGAAGAGCGGGCATATCTCGCGGGTGCTCAGGACGACTTCGGCCAGACGTGAACGCGCCCCGCCGCCGGCCCGGCGCTCTGCGTGTCTCGTCGCTTCTGCGTGTCTCATCTCTAAGGTGGCGCTCTAAGGTGGCGCTCGAGCTCCCGCACGCGGCGCTCGAGCTGACGGCGAGACTCGATCAGCTCGACGGCAAGCGCGGCTCCGCTCAGATTGACTCCGAGGTCGTGCATGAGGCGACTCATCGTGCGCAGCCGGGGCAACATCGCGGCGGGCAGCTGCCACTCGCTCGGTGCGCCACCGCGCGGGGCAACGACGCCGAGCTCCGCGAGCTCCACGACCGCATCGAGCGTGAGATCACACAGGCCGAGCAGCGTCTCGACCTGGACCCAGTCGTTCTCCCCGAGCAGGTGCGCCTCGAGTAGCTGGAAGCTTTCGACCATGCCCACTCCTCGATCGTTCGTCAGCGGGATTCGATCCCCTCTCGAGGATCGAACGCAAGCTCCGCTCGCATCTGCTCGTACAACGCGCGCGCGGCCGGCGAGTTCGCCGGCGGAACGACCACCTTCAGGACGACATACTGATCTCCGGGCGGCTGACCGGGAAGCCCGCGGCCTTTCAGGCGGAGCCGCGTATCCGACTGCGATCCGGCCGGTAGGCGGAGGTCTACCGGGCCGCCGAGTGTCGGAGTCTGAACGGTCGCACCGAGTGCAGCCTCCCAGGGCGCGACGGGCAGCGTGAGCGTGACGTCGCGTCCGTCGACGCGGTAGAGGCGATGCGGTCGGATATGCACCTCGAGATACAAATCTCCAGCGCGTCCGCCCTCTGGCGCCGGCTCGCCCTGCCCGGCCAGCCGGATGAGCTGCCCGTCGGTGACGCCTGCTGGAATGGAAACGCGCACCGTGCGGCTCACGATCTCGATATGGCCGTCCGGTTTGACCTCCGGGTGCTTGAGCTCGAGGGTGCGAGTGCCGCCGCGATAAGCCTCCTCCAGATCGATGTCGATGCGCGAGTGGTGGTCGCGGCCGCCCCGCGCACGACGCGCCCCCTCGGCGAAGGGACGTTGGGCTGCGCCGCCGAAGAGAGATGAGAAGAACTCGCTGAATCCCTGCCCTTCCCGTTCTTCTCCGTCGAAGTCGAACCGGAAGGCCCCGCCTTGCGGCCCGGGTCCCGCTCCGGTCGCGCCCCGGAATCCTTCCCCAGGACCGCCACGGAACTCGAAGCCACCCGCCCAGTCCGGTGGCGGACGAAACTGCTGGCCTTGCTTCCACTCGGAGCCGAGCTGGTCATAGGCGGCGCGCTTCTCCGGGTCCTTCAGCACCTCGTACGCCTCCTGCACCTGCTTGAAGTGCTCCTCGGCGTTCGGCTCCTTGCTCACGTCCGGGTGATACTTGCGCGCGAGCCTCCGGTACGCCTTCTTCACCTCCTCGGCGGTCGCATTGCGCGGGACCCCGAGTGCCTGGTAGTAGTCGCGGTATTCCATGAGAGCTCGCTGCGCGCGGCTTGGCCGCAGCCGGACATCATGGGGACGAGGCACGGCGGTTTTCAATGCCGGGCGCGCCGGCCAACCGGGGCACCACAGCGGGGCGGCGCCTCGATGCCAGGGACCGATGGGGCCGCGCTGCCTCGCATAACTCACTTGCATGGATTTTGCAGAGCTCCCGGTCGATGGACCTCGCGTCGCAGCCAACAGCCCGAGCTCATGCGTCTGTCGCGACCGCCCCATTTCCGGAGTCTGCGTGCATTCTGCATCGCCGCCCGAAGCCGCAGCTTCAAGACAGCGGCGGATAAGCTGTGCCTGACCGCTTCGGCGGTCAGCCACCAGATAAAGGAGCTCGAGAAAAGTCTCGGTGTTGCGCTCTTCGAGCGCAGGACGCGCAGCGTCGAGCTCACCACCGCCGGACATGCGCTGCTCGAGGAGATCGATCCGCTCATCGAGGCGCTCGATCGCGGCGTTGCGCGGATCGCGCGGCGCAACCGGCGCGTGCAGCTGCGCCTACAGCTTCCGCCGCTGTTCGCGGCGGAGCTGTTCATCCCGCACGTCGGCGCATTCTGCGATGCGCACCCGAGCATCGACATCCAGCTCGACACGCGCGATCCGCGCCCCACGCAGCATCCGCCGGCCGCCGATCTGTCGGTGCTGCTCGCCGAGGCCGCTCCGCAGGGATTGAGAGCCACGCGGCTCTTCTCCACATCGCTCGTCGCGGCGTGCGCTGCACGACACGCCGCCGCGGCAGAGCGCCTCGGCTCTCGCCTGCTCATTGAGTCGGCGCTCATCGTGCATCGCTCGATGCCCTCGGCCTGGTCGAGCTGGGCGCTGGAAGCGGGACTCGAGGAGCCCGAGCCGCGCAGCGTGATCGAGCTCGACTCCATGGTCGCGGTGCTGCGCGCCGCCGAGCGCGGCGTGGGTCTCGCCCTCGTGCCGCTGGCTCTCGCGGCCGGCTGGTTCGAGTCGGGCCGTCTCGTGCGGCTCTTTCCGGTGGACCTCGCACTCGCCGAGGCCTACTTTCTCGTGATCCGCCCGAAGGACACCGTAAGGCCCGAAGTGGCGGCGATGACGCGCTGGATCGTGGAGCGTTGCCCACGTTTGTCCAATATCGGGCACGCGCCGCCGAACCGCACCGACCCGGAGCAATTGGCCACTCAAACAGATTGAGCCCGATTCAGCCATCCGTTCAATTCTTTTCGTTTGTCCGACGCGATCGTCCTTTCTATCGTGACGCCGGTCCCGCCGATGCGGGCTTCACGCCACGACACAGGAGACGATCATGAAAAGACTGCTCGACTCAATCAAGGGATGCCGGCCGCTCGGCGTCGCGGCTATTGCCTCGATGTGCTTCGCCGCGGACGCGCACGCGGACGGCGCTCATCAAAAGATGATGCTGGGCGCATACACGGACGCCGCGGAGGGCCAGACGGTCCTCGCAGGGCGGTACGGCGCTGTGATCGAGGTGCTCGGCGGCCACGGCCTGCGCTTCAAACAGGACGAGCTCGCCGCCAGCACCAACCTTTGTGTCGCCTACATCATGACGCACAGGTGGAACGAGGCACGTCCGGCCTGCGATGAGGCGATCCGGTTCGCGAAGCTCGAGATGCCCGAATCACCCGGATTCGCGGACGATGCGCATCACGAGAGCGTCGCGATGGCTTACTCGAACAGAGCCGTACTCGAGTGGCTGGAGGCCCGCTCCGCCAGCGC
Organism: Steroidobacteraceae bacterium; assembly: GCA_036495325.1. Taxonomy (GTDB): domain Bacteria; phylum Pseudomonadota; class Gammaproteobacteria; order Steroidobacterales; family Steroidobacteraceae; genus JASHUC01. Next base: position 8,474 of record DASXNC010000149.1, on the reverse strand, counting down.
CGCGGACGACCTCGCAAAAGCGCACACGCTCGCGCCGAGCGCGGACTTCGTCGCGCAGAACCTCGCGAGGCTGCACGCTTCGCTCACCGCGGCCGGCTCCGGCTCGCCGGCGCGTGGGAGCGCTTCGACGACCGCCATGGCGGCACACGGATGAGTCCGCGATAGGCGCGCCGTTCGCGGGACGCTTGCGGGTCCCGCGGGCGGTGTGCCGTTCGGCGACTTTGGGTCGAGCCACCCGCAACGGGCATGGGGGTTGCTGGCCCCGAGGCTTCCGCGAACGTCCGAACGTCCACCCGTTCGCGTGGAGGGTTCATGTCATCGCAGGGCAGCGATAGCGCCCACCGTGCCGGCGGCAGCACCACGGAGCGCATCAGCGAGACCGAGGAGGTCCAGCGCTATTACATCCCTGCACCGGAGGTGGCGGTTCCCGAGCACACCCTGGTGCTCAAGGACGATGCGACTTTCGGAGTGTTCAACGACTTCGGCGACATCGACGCAGGAGCGCGCCAGGAGGAGGGGCTCTATCACGAGGGAACGCGGTTTGTCTCACAGCTCATCCTCAAGCTCGCGGGCGGGCGGCCCCATCTGCTCAGCTCCGCCGTGCGGCGAGACAACCTGCTCATGTCCGCCGATCTCACGAATCCTGATCTGTACCGCGCGGGACACGTCGTCCTTCCGCGGGGATCGCTGCACATCTTCCGCTCGAAGCTCATCTGGAAAGGTACCTGCTACGAGCGCATCCACGTGCGCAATTTCACGCGCGAGCCGCTCGACATCACGCTCGAGCTGGAATTCGCGGCCGACTTTGCGGATATCTTCGAGGTGCGCGGTCAGCATCGAGCAAAGCGCGGACGTTTGCTCGACACGCACGCCAGCGCCGAGCGCGTCGAGCTCGCCTATGCGGGCCTCGACGGCGTCACGCGGCGCACGCTGATCGAAAGCACGCCGCGGCCGCGCTCCGTCGTCGGGTCGGAGCTTCGCTTCGACATGCACCTCGAAGGGCGCAGCGAGCAGCTGCTCGCCATATGCATCTCGTGCCGCTCCCAGTCGAGCGCCAGTTCCAACGAACCGGGCGCCTCCGTGGGCGGGGCGTCCCCGACATCGCACGATGCCGCACTCGCCGAAGCCGAGCGCGCTCGGACCGACGGCTCGAGGTTCCAGTGCTCGCTCGAAGTCTCAAACGAGCAGTTCAACGCCTGGTTGCAGCGCTCCGCCGCCGATCTCGACATGCTGCTCAGCACGACCCCTGAGGGGCTCTATCCCTACGCCGGAGTGCCGTGGTTCGACACGACGTTCGGACGGGACGGCATCATCACGGCTCTCGAGACTCTGTGGCTGTCGCCGAACATCGCGCGCGGGGTGCTCGCGTTCCTCGCCGACACGCAGGCGACCGACACCGCGCCCGAGAGGGATGCCGAACCCGGAAAGATCCTGCACGAGGCGCGCCGCGGCGAGATGGCCGCGCTCGGGGAGATTCCGTTCGGCCGCTATTACGGCAGCGTCGATTCGACCCCACTCTTCGTCATGCTGGCCGGTGCCTACTTCCGGCGCACGGCGGACCTGGCGTTCATCGAGTCGATCTGGCCCAACGTGCGCGCAGCGCTCGAATGGCTCGACCGTTACGGGGACCTCGACCGGGACGGATTCATCGAGTATCACCGCCGCTCCCCGACCGGGCTCGTGCAGCAGGGCTGGAAAGACTCGCACGACTCGGTGTTCCACGCGGACGGTCGGCTCGCGGAGGGACCCATCGCGCTCTGCGAGGTCCAGGGGTACGCCTACGCCGCGCGCCTCGCGGGCGCGGAGCTCGCCGGCATGCTCGGCGCGGCGGAGATGGCGCGCGCGCTCACGCAGTCCGCGCGAGAGCTGCGCGAGCGATTCCAGATGCGCTTCTGGTGCCCGGAGATCGGCGTCTACGCGCTCGCGCTCGATGGCGAGAAGCGGCCCTGCCGCGTGAAGAGCTCCAATGCTGGCCAGTGTCTGATGAGCGGCATCGCGGCCGCCGAGCACGCCGCTGCGATTGCGAGGTCGCTCGAAGAGGAGACATTCTGCTCCGGCTGGGGTGTGCGGACGATTGCCGACACGGAAGCGCGCTACAACCCGATGTCCTATCACAACGGATCGGTTTGGCCGCACGACAACGCAATGATCGCGGCGGGCCTGGCGGAGGGGCCGCAGAAGATGCTCGCGGGGCGAATTATCGAGGCGTTGTTCGACGCTTCGACGTACTTCGAGTCGAGCCGTCTCCCGGAGCTCTTCTGCGGATTCCGACGCCGTATCGGCAAGGCGCCGACGCGCTACCCGGTCGCGTGCTCCCCCCAGGCCTGGGCTTCCGCGGCCGTCTTCATGCTCGTTGAATCGTGCCTCGGCGTCCTGATCGATGCGGCCCACTGCCGCGTCACATTCCGCTTCCCGTGCCTGCCGCCGTGCATCGAGCGACTGCGCATCCGCGGGTTGCAGGTCGGCCCCTCCCGAGCGGACCTCACGCTGCACCGCTACTCGGGATCGGTCGGAATCAACGTGGAGAACCGCGTAGGGAAGCTCGACATCGTGGTGCTCAATTGAGTGCGGCTCGCGGATAAAAAAAACGCCGCGAGCGGGGGATTCGCATCGCGGCGTCCTAGAGCGAACACCGGGGAAGTTGTTCGCTGTTCCAGATAGAGCCTCCAGCACTCTTCAGGCGCCCGCGGACCTGTGCCACGCGAAGCGCCATCGAGCTCGTCTCCGGACTGTCTGGCTGCGCGGCTTGCGCCGCACTGCCCTGGCCCCGATGTAGCAAGGCGCATGCCAGGGCTGGACAGTCATGGGAAACAGGCACTTGCGCTTCGACTGTGACGGTCTTCACCGTGACACGGTGTGTCAGGTGCGTACCGGCCGCAGCGGTTTTTGTCCCTGGCGACCGCGAGGACGGCCGCCGAGCCGACGCGGGGCCCTCAAACAAGCGATAATCCAGCGGACTGTCCGACAAGAATCCCGGAGCTCGGCGCACCCGATGAGCGAATCTCCCAGACGGCGGCTGCTCGACTTTATTGGCACATCTCCCTCCATCGTCGCGGAGGGCTGCCGCATCACCGGCGATTTCGAGACGGTCGGGCCGCTCGTGATGTGCGGCATCGTTCGCGGCGACGGACACGTGCGGGGCGCGCTGAGTCTCACCGCCAAGGCCGAGTGGGAGGGCGAGGTGCGTGCCGAGCGCGGCGTGATCGCCGGCAAGGTCACCGGAATCCTGACCGTCGAAGACAAGCTCGAGATCGGCGCGACAGCCGTGGTACGCGCGCGGGTCAGTGCACGCGCTATTGCCATCGCGAAAGGCGCCGTCATCGACGGCGAGCTCATCGTGACGAGCGGTCAGCCGATCGTGAGCTTCGAAGAGAAGCGCACTCCGGAGCTGCCGGAGCCCGGCTGAATCGAAACTCCGGCTCGAGCGCGCCGACACCTGCGCCCGAGCCCGACAGCTGCACCCGAGCCGTGCTCTGCGGCTCAGGCCTCTGCCACCGACCCGAGCTCTGCCGCCGACCCTGGCTCCCTTGCCGGCGCAAGCTCTGCTGCCGCCCTGCGTTCCGCCCACGTCCAGCGCGCGGGGTGATCCAGGAATCCGCAATGTCCGCCCCATCGCGTCACCACCACGCGAAGCGCGGGAGAGGGCGCGAGCCGCGCGATGTCGCGCGCCGGAATGATCGGATCGTCGAGCGAGGTGATGATCGTGCTCGGAACCGTCAATGGGGCGAGGCGCGTGCCGACGATCGCATAGCCGTTCAGGTATTCCGTAAGGCTCGCGAAGCTCGTGAAGCGACGCACCAGCTCGCTGGTGAGGGCGCGCAGGTCAGCGAGCCGTACGAACGGCGCGAAATCGTACTCCTCGGGCCAAGCCTGCTGTTTGAGACGAAGCGACCGCGTCCACTTGCGGATGAAGTACGAATGGTATGGACGAAAGCCGCGCTCGAGCGCCTCGAGAGTGGCGACCGGATCGAGCACGGGTGAGATCGCAACCACTCGCTCGATCTCGAGCCGCGCCGTTCCGGCCGCGGCCGCGACGCGCAACATGAAATTGCCGCCGAGCGAGAACCCCGTGAGCCCGAGCGACGCACCCGGAAAAAGCGCCTGGATGTGCCGCACGGCGCCGATGACTTCCGGCAGCCGGCACGAGTGGAACAGCTCGCGATTGAGATGCTGCGTGCCGCCGTGATCGCGGAGATTGAGCCGCACGACCTCGCAGCCGCGCTCGCGAAGCTGCGCGGCGAGCGAGAGGACGTACAGCGAGTCCGCACTTCCCTCCCAGCCGTGCAGCAGCACTGCCACGCGCGCCCCCGCCTTACCCGGCGTGCGAGCCTCATGCGCACGCGGCGCGGGCGTATGGAAGGCTTGCAGCCGCACGCCGTCACCGCAGTCGAGCAGAAGCGTCCGGCTCCCCGCGACCAGCGGCGCGAGCCGCGGCGCCATCCAGCGGAAGCGCGCGGCGAGGCTCGGTACGATCGACTGGATGTGGCGGTTTCTGAGCCAGCGCGGGGGTCGGAAGCTCTCTTCGAGGCGCACCGAGGCTGGAAGCCACGAGGCGGCGGGGTCCGGCGGTAATCGCAGGCGGCGCATGACTCGAGGATACGGGTCGGCGCGTCCTCAGGTCGAGCGCCCCGCAGGACCGGCTCGGGCGGCGTGGGTCTGCCGATCAGCGCAAGCGGATCTCGATCCGATTGTTCGCGCCCGCGGCCCGGTTCCACTCGCCGGCCGTGAGCGAGTCCGAGATCGGCGGGTAGGCGACGAGCGTCGCCCTGTCATCACCTGAGACGACCTGCACGTCGATCGCGCCGTGCGAGGCGCTGCGCAGCTCCGCGGCGAGATCCGCGAATGCCACCGAGACCCGCGGCGCTCCGCTGTCGTCGCGCGGCAGCGAGCCGCCGATCACATCGCACCTCGCGTAAGCTGCCTCGTCGGGCGCGAGCGCATATCCGTCCGTCGCGTTCCCCGCCAGGCAAAAGCGTCCGGAGAACTCCCGGACCTCCACGACCCCTCGATAGCCTTGGGCAGCGAGCCGGTCGAAGAGCTGCCGAACGGAATCGAGGCGAGGGCCGCTGAAGGGGTCTTCACCGTACGGCACGACCTCGACGACGGGCCGCGTCGCCGGCGCTCCTCGAAAGGCCGCCCCGCTCGCCGCAGGCGCCCCCTCGCTCGGGTTTGCGTCGGCGTCGTCGCTCGCCGCCTCCCCGCCGGACCCCGAGCCGGAAGGGACCACCGAGGGCGCGCTCCGGCCGAGCGTTCCCGCCTCGTGCTCGAGACCGCCGAGCGAGGTGCGCAGCGCCGCGATTTGGGCGGTGAGCGCCCGCATGTGCGCCGCTTGCTCTGCCGCAATGACGAGGCTCGCGACGGCGATCACTCCGGCGAGCGCCGCTGCGAGCGCTGTCCAGGGCTGGCCGCGCTTCGGCGTCTCCACAGCCGCCGAAACGAACGCATCGGTCCGTGTGAAGTCCCCCGCGGCGGCGTGCAGCTCGCTCTTCAACCCTTCGATTTGGTTCTCGAGTGCTGCGCCGAACGCGCGCCGCAACTCCCCGATCTGCTCGCGCAGCGCGGCCTCGGTGAGCGGGCGAGCAGCGACACTCGAATGATGCGCCGCGAAGCCGGCATAGTCCGGCACGGGCGAGTCGGGCTCGTCGCTCTCCACATCGCCCGCGGAGACCGGCCGAAACGTGCTCTGCTCGGTGCTCCGCCGATCCTGCAGCAGGTGCAGCTGATAGAGAACCTTCGAGACGTCGGCCGGCTTGATCTGCTTGGGCAGGACGCCCACCGCGCCGAGCGCGCGCGCCTGTCCGACGTACAGCTCGCCCTCCTGCGAGGTGTACATCATGATCGGGATCGTCGCGGTCCGCGGATTGTTCTTGATCGTCTGGACTGCCTGGAATCCGTCCATGCCGGGCATCATGTGATCCATGAAGATCACATCGGGCCGGTGATGGCCGAGATACTCGATCGCCTGCTCGGCGCTCTCGACGCTTACCACGTCGAGCTCGTATTTCTCCAACATCTTCGCAAGGAACGTCCGCGCGGACTTCGAATCGTCCACGACCAGTGCGCACTTGGCCGACACTTCCGTTTTTCCCCCGGCACTCCCCCCAGTGGGCCGGAGTTTAGCTCAACGGCTACGCGGATTTTGCGGCTGCCATCACGGCGCGCTCAGCGTCGCACGGATTTTGCGCCAACCCATTCCGTATCGAAAACAGGGAAGCGATCGCTGTCGCCGTCCGGCGACGGCACTCCCCAGTCGAGGCTCGAGCTCTCGTCCGACTCCGCACGAATGTCGCGGTAAAGCGCGGCCAACCGACGCGCCATCGCGCGCGACGACCAGGATTCGGCGTACGCGCGGCCTCGACTCGCGATGTCTCGCCGCAGCTCCGCACTCTGCAGCACACGCAGGATGGCGGCAGCGAACTCCTTCTCGCGCTCCGGTACGACGATCGCGCCCGATTCCCGTTTGAGGATCGATCGCGTGCCGAGCGCCGCCGTCGAGACGATGGGGGCGCCCTGAGCCATGGCCTCGAGCAGCACCAGACCTTGCGTTTCAGTGCGGGATGCGAAAACGAACACGTCGGCCGCGGCATAGCAATCGAGCAGCGTCCGCTCCCGATCGAGGTATCCCGTGAAGCGGATCGCCGCCTCGAGCCCGAGCCGGCGCACGAAGCGTTGCAGCGCGCCCTCCGCCGGCCCCTCTCCCGCGATTACGAAGACGGCGTCCGGGGCCGCGAGCCTCACTCGCGCAAAGCATCGGATCAGAAACTCGATGTTTTTCTCGTACGCGACCCGACCGACGTAGAGCAGCAGGGGCTGTTCCGGGCGGACTCCGAGCCGCGCACGAAATCGCGCGCCGTCCGCTCGCGCGAAGCGGTCCGGCGACAATCCGGTCGGCACCACGTGGACCGGCGCTGCGACCCGATAGCGCTCGAGAATGTCGCGCATCGGCGCGGACGGCGCGATCAGCGCATCGAGGCGCCGAGCCTGCGAGCGAGTGAAAGATCGCGCGAGCGTTCGGCCGATCGGCCGAGGCAGAACCGGCACGTATTGATGCAGATACTCCTCGAAATGCGTGTGCCAGGTCGCGACGCACGGAATCCGCTGCCGCCGCGCGTGGCCCGTCCCGGCATAGAGCGCGATGAATGGCGTGTGCACGTGGATGAGGTCGAAGCGCTCGACGGTGAGTCTATCGAGCGCGCGCCTGAGCGGCTTCCAGCGCATGCGCCGATCCTCCGGGTCGCCCGGCACGCCGGCCGCCTTCACGCGCACGATGCCTTCGGCGACATCGGCGGCCTCGGCGGCCCCGGCGGCCTCCCCAGCCGGCGCGGCCTGGCGCGAGAGCGGAGCGTATTCCGGCGCGACGAGCGTCGTCTCGATGCCGGAGGCGGCGAGGTCCGCTCTGAACGTCGCGATGGAGGTGGAGACGCCGTTGATTCGCGGAAAATAGACGTCCGAGAGGAAGAGCACGCGCACGCTAGAAGAGCGCGAGTCCCGCCGCGGCGAGCAGGGCACCGAGCAGCGCGCCGGCGAGCACGTCGGTGAGATAGTGCAGCCCGAGGACGAGTCTCGAGGCCGCGACGAGGCAGGCGAACGGGATCAGAACCCAGCCGAGATCGCCGTAGTGCGCGACCGCCTGCCACGTGAACGATACGGCGTGCAGCGTGTGTCCCGACGGAAAGCTGTAGCGATCGAGGGGCGATCCCGGGAACGCGATCGAGGCGCGATGCGTGATGAGCGGCCGTTCCCTCACAAACGTCCGTTTGAGCCATGCGTAGATGAGCAGACCCGCGATTCCCGTCGCGGCCATGACGATGGCGGGACGTACGGCGGAGCGGCCGTAGAGAATCGGCAGCGAGATGATGAGCACGTACCAGGCTACGCCGTCCCCGAGCCGGCTCGCGGCGTTCAACACGCGACGTACCGGGACGAGCGCAGCGGCGGCATTGAAGCGGCGGCAGAGGGCGTGCTCCGCCGCGTCGATGCGTTCAAAGAGTGCGCTCAGATCGTCCGAACTCACAGCGTACAGATTCGCGCGCCCCCAAGTCGTCTATGTGACCGCCAGGTGAAGAATTTGTTGCTGAAGCGCTCGGAGCGTGAGTCACCTCACATAATCAGGGGCTGAGCACTCTATCAAAATGCTGAGATCTATCAGCCGTCGAGCACTCGATCAGGCGTTGACGACTCTATCAGCCGTGGCCACGCTTTGAGCCGCTTCGCCGCTTTGAGCCGCGGCCACGCTTTCAGGCTCGACCGCCGACTCGTCCGCGGAGTCGGTCACTCCCTGATGCCGCGCCCCCGCGTCATGAGCATCACGGCGATGATGAAGAACGCGGCCGTGAACGCAATCATGATGCCGAACGCACCGGCGACGTTCACGTCCGAGGTTCCGAAGAAGCCGTACCGGAATGCGTTCACGGTGTAGAGAATGGGATTCACGAAGGAGAGCGTCCTCGCCCAGTGCGGCAGGATATCCACGG
>DASXNC010000148.1:0-1558 GCA_036495325.1 Steroidobacteraceae bacterium | reverse complement strand
GACCGATGCGCCCCGCCCGCTCACCGCGAACGATCTGCCGGTCGATGCGCACGAGCTGATCGCGCTCTGCGCCCCACGGCCAATCTTCCTGAGCGTCGGATCACAGCCGATCGAGCGTTGGGTCGATCCGCAGGGGATGTTCATGGCCGCTGTGGCCGCCGGCCCCGTATACCGGCTGCTCGGCAAGCCGGGGCTCGCCTCTGACGCCTTTCCGCCTATCGGTACTTCGGATGTCGCCGGCACGATCGCCTTCCGCCGTCACGAGGCCGGGCACACGCTCGATCCGAACTGGCCTCAATTCCTCGATTTCGCGGCGCGCTTCCTACACGCGCCAGGCGCCGGACGATGAATTGCCGATTGAATGGCGCCTACCAATCCCACATCGTCCCGTCGGTGAGCCGCGCTACGGGTAGCTGCTTCGGGGCGTAGGGATATCGGGCTGCGAGCTTCTCATCGAGGTCGACGCCATGTCCCGGGCTCTCACCGCAATGCAGGCGTCCGTCGGCGAAGGTGTAGTCGTGCGGAAAGACCGCGAGCGTCTCATCCGAATGCACCATGTACTCCTGGATGCCGAAGTTAGGCACCCACGTGTCGAAGTGCAGCGCGGCGCCCATGCAGACCGGCGAGAGGTCCGTCGCACCGTGAAAACCCGTGCGTACCTGATGAAGCGCCGCGAAATCGGCGAGGCGCCGCACATGAGTGATGCCGCCTGCGTGCACAATCGTCGTGCGGATGAAGTCGATCAGCTGCGCCTCGATCAGGTGCTTGCAGTCCCAAACGGAGTTGAAGACTTCTCCGACCGCGAGCGGCGTCACCGAGTGGCTGCGGATGATCTCGAAGGCGCGCTGATTCTCCGCCGGGGTGGCGTCCTCCAGCCAGAACAGCCGATACGGGTCGAGATCGCGCGCGAGCCGGGCCGCCTCGATCGGTGTCAGCCGATGGTGGACGTCGTGCAGCAGCTCGAGCTCGCGCCCGTGATCGGCCCGCAGCCGCTCGAAGAGCTTCGGCACCACCTCGAGGTATCCGGGCGTCGACCACACGGTCTCCGCGGGCAGCACGCTCTCGGCAGGCTCGTACGCACGCTCGCGCGAGGAGACTCCGTACGGCTTTTTCACGCCCGGCACACCGCACTGCGCGCGGACCGCGCGATAGCCCATCTCGACGAAACGCGCGACTGCAGCGCTCGTCTCCTCGAGGTCGCGGCCATTCGCATGGCCGTACACCAGCGCGCCGTCACGCGAGCGTCCGCCGAGCAACTGATAGAGCGGCAGGCCGGCGAGTTTCGCGAGAATGTCCCAGAGCGCGACATCGACGGCCGCGATCGCCGTCATCGTGACGGGCCCGCGCCGCCAGTAGGCGCCCCGGTAGAGGAATTGCCAGGTATCCTCGATGCGGCCGGCATCGCGGCCGATGAGGTTGGGAACGACGTGCTGCTCGAGATACGCGGCGACCGCGAGCTCGCGGCCGTTGAGCGTCGCGTCGCCGAGACCGTACACGCCCGAGCGCGTCTCGATCTTGAGCGTCACGAAGTTCCGCCCCGGCGAGGTGACGATCACGC
>DASXNC010000147.1:0-2016 GCA_036495325.1 Steroidobacteraceae bacterium | reverse complement strand
TGCGCACGAGTGGGCCGTGTGGCGCGAGGCGAGGCTACCCGATGACAAGGTGCTGATTCCGGGCGTGCTCGACTCGTCGACCAATTTTGTCGAGCACCCGGAACTCGTCGCGCAGCGCATCGGAACCTTCGCTGACATCGTCGGACGAGAGCGCGTGCTCGCGGGCACCGATTGCGGCTTCGGCACGTTTGCGGGCTACGGCAAGGTCGACCCCGAGGTGGCGTTCAAGAAGCTGCGCTCGCTCGTCGAGGGCGCGCGGATCGCGAGCGGGCGACTGTGGCGCTCGGACTGACGCCTCCTATACGCGGATGCCGGATGCGGTCCCGCGGCATCGGCCCCGAGGCCGGCCCAGGCGCGTCAGTCCCCGACTGTGCCTACTGCGATCGCGCGAGCCTCGTCGGACCCCATTCCCCAGCTCTCGAGTAGCTTCGTCAAATCACGCCCGCTGGCGGATGCGCGGGCCGTGGGCGTCGCCGAGAAGCGCGGCGCTGCGCCCGGCACAGGCCTATCTCCCGCGAACACGCCGCGCGCGATGTTGTGTGGATGCGCGGGCGCCTCGCCCATGCTGAGTACCGGCGTCACGCAGGCGTCCGTCCCTTCGAGGAGCCGTGTCCATTCATCGCGTGTCTTCGTGCGGAACACCGCAGCGAACGCTTCGCGCAGCCGCGGCCAGCTCGCGCGATCCTCGCGCGGCGGAAGTTCCGCCTCGTCGAGACCGAGTGCGCGGACCAGCGCCCGGTAGAAGGGCGGCTCGAGGGCGCAGACGACAACGTATTTCCTGTCCGCCGTCTCATACGTCGTACCGTACGGGCAGCCGCCGTCGAGCAGATTCGCGCCGCGTTCATCGCGCCATAAGCCGTGATTGCGCAGCGCGTACATCATGCTCATGAGCGAGGCGGCGCCATCGACCATGGCGGCATCGATGACCTGTCCCGAGCCCCCGGCGCGTACGTGGAGCAGCGCGGCGAGTACGCCCATCGCGAGGTACAGGGCGCCGCCCCCGAAGTCTGCGACGAGATTGAGCGGCGGGCACGGCGGCCGGTCCGGATACCCGATCGAGTGAAGCGCGCCGGTGAGGGCGAGATAGTTGGGGTCGTGACCGGGCGCGCGCGCGAGCGGCCCCGTCTGGCCCCAGCCGGTCATGCGGCCGATCACCAGCCGCGGATTGGCGGCGAGACACACCTCCGGCGCGACGCCGAGCTTCTCGAGCACGCCGGCACGAAAGCCTTCGATGAGCACATCGGCGTGGGGGAGAATGCGAAGCAGGCGCTCGCGATCCTTAGGGGTCTTCAAATCGAGCGTGATCCGGGTGCGTCCGCGCCAGATGGGATCCTCGCTCTCCGGGATCGGAAAGAGCGGCGGACCCTGCGGAGGTGGGCCGACGCGCAGCACGTCGGCGCCCATGTCCGCCAGGAGCATCGCGCAGAACGGTGCCGGGCCGATGGCCGCGAGTTCGACGATGCGAAGGCCCGAGAGCGGACCTCCGCGAAGGCTGCTTGTGGCTGTCGAGGTCATCGGTTAGCGTTTTTAACAGCCGTTACAGAGAGGAGCAACCCGTGCCACGCAAGACGAGCTCGAAACGAAGCATGCGGGCAAAGCGATCCACGCCGATGCGGTCCACGCGCACCATGCGTCCGCCAGGCACGAGAGGCAACTCGCGACCCGTCGCCGGCCGGCGCTTGACCGTCGCAGACCGCATCGCCGTCCAGGATCTTCTCGCACGCTACGCCTGGGCTCTCGACACGGGAGACGTCGACGGTTTCATCGCGTGCTTCACGCCCGGTGCGGTGGTCATCGAGGAGGTGTTCGAGGAGCCGGATCGCTGGGAGGGTCATGCAAACCTGCGCCGCCTGGCCGAGCATTACAAGAGCGTTCCGGACTTCCCCGGACGCCAGCATCACGTGAGCCAGGTGCTCGCCGAGGGCGACGCGCGGCGCTGCGCGGTGCGCACGTTCACTTTCGTCACCGAGTGCCGGGGCGAGCCTCCGTACCTCCTGCGCTTCGCCGGCTACTACG
>DASXNC010000146.1:0-2908 GCA_036495325.1 Steroidobacteraceae bacterium | reverse complement strand
TCGGGCGCGGGGCTCTGCGGCTCCTGCATCACCATCGGGCTCGGATTGCTCATCGGTCGATCCGCCTGAAGCTGCCTGCACGTTCGCCTGCGAGCCAGCGCTCGAGGATCACGGCCGCTGCGGCGCTGTCGACATGCTCGCGCCGCACGCGTCGGGTCCGCGACCCATCGGCTCGCCCGCGCTTGAGCGCCGCGCCCGCCTCGAGCGACGACCAACGCTCATCGACGTATTCCACCTCGAGACCGTAGCGCTCGCCGAGCGCGGTCCCGAAGCGCCGCGCCGCTTCCGTCAGCCGCCCGGCGCCGCCCTCGGCATTATAGGGGATGCCGACCACGAGCCAGCGAGGTGCGAGCTCGCGCACTTCGCGATCGATCACCGCCCATTCCGGTCCTTTCGGGAGCATTGCCGCAGCGAGCCGTGGAGCGGCCCGGCAGGTGAGCGTATCGCCGGCTGCTATGCCGATCCGCTTCAGGCCGAAGTCGAATGCGAGGACGGCGTGAGCAGGCCGGGGAGGCTCGATCCGCGCGTGCGGATCGAGCTCAGGCATTGCCCGCGACGATGCTGATCTGGCGAATCTTGTCGCGGTCGAGTCCGACGAGCTCAAACGAGCCCTGCCAGCGCTCCTCGAAGGGCATGCCGAACACGACACGCGCGTCCGCAGGCACCGGCAGCCAGGCGTTCTCGCGAATCTCACGCTCGAGCTGACCCGCATCCCAGCCGGCATACCCGAGGGCGATGAAGGCGTCCGCCGGCCCATCGCCGCAGGCCATCGCCTCGAGCACGTCGCGCGAGGTCGTGACCTGGATGCCCTCGGAGACCTCGATCGTGCGGTTCCACTTGCGTCCGGGACGGTGCAGGACGAACCCGCAGTCGGTGCGCACGGGGCCGCCCCGCAGCACCGGCTGGGAGGCGATCTGCTCGTCGCGAGGCTGGAGCTCCATCTGCTGCAGCACCTCCGACAGGCGCATCGGCAGCGGCTTGTTGAGCACGATGCCGAGCGCACCTTTGCGGGGTGCGTGCTCGCAGATGAGCGCGACCGAGTGCGCGAAGTTCGGATCGGCGAGCGAGGGCATCGCGATCAGCAGGTGATTGGCGAGGGTCGGTGCGCTCATGCTGCGCGTCAGTATGCGGCCTCATGCGCGGCCGCTCAAGGAACCGGGGCGCGCTGCTAAGGCGCGCGAGCGCGCGACGCGGCGCATTGCCGCGCACATTCCGCGCGCTGTGGCCGGCCGGCGCGCATCGGCTACGGCTCGGTCGTTACGGCTCCGCTTGCGACGCGGCCGCCCACGAACTGCCATTCATATGCAAAGCGCAGCGCGTGGTACTTGCGCGACAGCTCGGGGGGAAACGGGTCGAACGGGCTCGCGAGCTTCAGGATTGCGAGCGCCGCGTTATCGAGCTCCGCGTCGCCGCTCGAGCGCCGCACGCGCGCGGCCGCGAGACGGCCGTCGGCATCGATCTGGACTTCGAGCACGGGGCTCGCGCGACCTCCGGCCCCACGCGCGGCGATCGGATAATTGACCGTGCCGACACGCTCCACACGCCGCCGCCAATGATCGAGATAAGGGGCGAGGGTCGATTCCCGGGAGTCGGGGGTGACCCAGAGATCGTTTCGATGTGGCCCGCGCAGCTCGACTGGTCCCGTGTCGTCGTCCGGCCCGGGCTCACGGTCCGACCCCGGAATCGCGATCGGCTTCTCGCCGGCCGCACCCGCATCGGCAACGCCGATGTAGCGGATATCGGGCTGCGGCGCCGTGCTCGTGAGGACGCGCTCCTCGTCCTCGCCCGAGGCGCCGCTCCTCGCCGTGAAGCTGACTCCGTCCTCGAAGCCGTCATGGGCGGCGAGCGCGCGGGAGGAGGCTCGATTGCGCGGCGTCACGGACCGATCGGTGTTCCCTGCGCCAAGCTGGGTGCGCTGCGCGAGATAGGTTGCGGTGTCGTTGCGAGCGGCAGCGGGCACTTCGTCCGAGACCAGGAGCACTTCGAGGCCCGGCGCAGGGTCCTTGGCGGGGGCGCCGCTCCCGAACGTGATTCCGAGTATGACGATTCCATGCAGCACCGCTGCGAGGAAAATCGTCATCACGAGCCGGTCGCGGACGGGAGCCGACCCTTCGCGCAGCGCCAATGCCCGAGAGCTCATCGCGGGAGTATATCGAGCGGCTCTTTCTGACCGCGTGTCTCAGTTCGCGCGCGGGCGCTCATACGTATCAAGCTCGCGTGGAGCGGCTTCGTTCGAGCCTCCGCTCGATCGCCTGGATGAGGAGCCCGCCGATATCGGTGTGGAACTGCTTATCGAGCTCACGAATCCCAGTTGGGCTCGTCACGTTGATTTCGGTGACGTAGCCGCCGATCACGTCGAGCCCGACGAACAGCATGCCCCGAGCGGCGAGGGCAGGGCCGATCTCGCCGGCGAGCCAGCGATCGCGCTCCTCGAGCGGGCGACCGACTCCGCGCGCTCCGGCCGCGAGATTGCCGCGGTGGTCGTTCGGGCCCGGAATACGCGCCAGGGCGTAAGGCACGGGCTCGCCGTCGATCAGCAGCACGCGCGAATCCCCGGAGTCCGCGATCTGCGGCAGGTAGCGCTGGACGATCGCGAAGCGCCGGCCGTAGTCGGTGAGCGTCTCGAAGACGACACCCGCATTCTTGTCGCCAAGCTCGAGAACGAAGATCGAGCGGCCGCCCATGCCATGCAGGGGCTTGCAGACGATCTTGCCCTGCTCGCGGAGGAACGCGTGCATGGCCGGCATGTCGCGCGTGACGAGCGTCGGCGCGCAGCACTGCGGAAACCAGGCGGTGTAGACCTTCTCGTTCATGTCCCTCAAGCCCTGAGGGCGATTGACGACGAGGGTGCCCTCGGCCTCGGCGCGCTCGAGGATGTAGGTCGTGTAGATGTACTCGATGTCGAAGG
>DASXNC010000145.1:0-5371 GCA_036495325.1 Steroidobacteraceae bacterium | reverse complement strand
CTGCCGAGGACCATGTTCGATTTGTCCCGGATCGCTGCCGTGGCCGTCTCACGACTCGCAATCCCACCGGCCTTCTCGAGCTGCCGCAGGCCCTCCGTGCTATGTCCCGACTGCAGCAAGGCGATGCCGAGATTGTAGGCGGCGAATCCCTTCAGGCTCGACGCATTCTGCAAGCGCTTGAGCACTTCCACTGCGTCGGCCGGCCGGCCGAGCGCGAGGTAGACATTCCCGCGAAGAAACTCGACGTCATCCCTGATGTTGTCGGGAACCGTCCCGGCAATCCGCTCCAGGGCGTGCAGCGCATCCGCGGGCTGATCGTTCTGGAACTCGAGGCGCGCCAGACGGTATGCCGCGTCGTTCTTGACGAGCTGATCCACATCCGCATCGAGCACGGCCTTCATTGCTCGGCCCGCGCGCAGATGCATCCGGTAGCGGAGCTCGAAATCGCCAACTGAAAAGTCCGCTTGCTTGATGTGATACTGGAGCGAGTCCAGCTGCGGCTCGTCGACGCGACCGTGCTGCGCAAGCTCTGCGTCGAGCCGCTCGAGAGCGTCGAAATACTGTCCCTGATAGGCCTGATACAGCGCCTCGCCGAAATAAAGGTCGCGCAGGTCGGCAGCAATGGACGGGCGCGGCGCGATCGCCGCGAGCGCCAGACACATGGACAGCCATTGCGACGGACGACGCATCGGCTACCAGTCCCCGAGACGAATCCCCGGCTGTGGCGCATCCGGACCTGCGAGCACCACGCCGATCAGTTTCGGCTTGATCTCTTTCGTGAACGGGAAGCGCTCGGACTGGCTGTAGTCCTTGCCATTTGCCAGCTTGCCGGTCACGGAGACCTCGAGCTCGTGCGCACCGGTCGCAATGTTGCCGGTATAGATCCGCTGCACTCCGCCTCGGCGCAGGGCGTCGAGCTCCTTGAAGCTGTAGATGTAGCGAGTCGCGAGCCGCCCGTCGATCTGAATCTGCACGGCATCGAGACGCAGCGTCTCGCCATGCGCCAGCGACACGAACACCGCGAGGTGCGTGTCGGACGGATAGACCAGTTTCTCTTCCAGCTGGTTGAGGTCCGCCGCGATGCTCAGCACGTCGGATTTGACCTGCTGGACCTGCTCGTCGAGACCTTTCATCTGCGCCCGAGCGCTCTCATCCGCCGGACATGTCCGTGCGCAGATGCACAGCAAAGCGCTCATGACGACCAAGAAAAAATGCTTGCGCATTGGCTCTTGCCCTGTCGTTCCAGAGTTTGATTGCCACCCCTGATGACTCGGGGGTGGGTTGGAAGGCTGGACCTGCCCCGCTCAGAACCTGAGCGGTGCGCCTGCCTCTCTCGTGTGGCAGATGCCGGTGCCAGCCGGGTGCGATGAAGGCGCGCCCCGGCGGCGGCCGCCTCGGGACACCGCACAAACGTGCGCGCTTAGAATGTTCGAACCGTGCGCGAGCATGATCTGCCCTCCCCGTCGTTGCCGTGATGCACAAATTACGTGCGCCGACACAGTCCGCCTGGAGGACTGGATTACGGCGGTCCCGCTGTCATGGAGCCGAAGCTCGTTAGACCGGAGACTTTGCGTCGCCACCTTTCGGTGGGTTTGCCCTTTGCGAATCCACAAGCACTGCCCGATGTCTCAATCGGACGCTTTTATGTGTAACACCCGCTCAACTGCAACAGAGTGTCACTTAACACTCCGGGTTGCGTAAGTGTGCGCTTCAGCACGCTCTGCGGATTCTGTCAAACCGCTCGGAGCGTTATGTCTACTGGTCCGGTTTGGGTCGAAGCGCGGATGTCAGAACGCCGCGAGCAAAATGGCCCGCGCGTCCTCCATCCTCACCGGTTTCGGATTCTTCGCGATCGTCGCGTTCCCCCCGCTCGCCTCCGCGACGGCCTCGATGTCGTCGCGTCCGACGCCGCACTCCGCGAGGTGCGCGGGCAGTCCGATCCGCGCGCGCAGCTCGTCGATCGCCGCGCCCGCATCGCCATCGCGGCGCCCGAACAGAACTGCGAGCCGCGCGATCACCTCCGGCACCGCATCCTGATTGAAACGCACGGCGTGCGCGAGAATGAGCGCGTTGGCCAGTCCATGCGCAATGCCGGTACGTCCACCGACCATTTGCGCGAGCCCGTGGTGAACTCCCATCGATGCATTTTGCAGGCAACGCCCGCCAAGCAGTGCCCCGGCGAGAAGCTCCGTGCGCGCCTGCAAATCGTGCGGCCGCTCGATGACCTGCGGCAGCGCGTAGAAGATCCGCGCCGCACCGGAATATGCAATCGCCTCCGCCTCCGGCGTCCGCGACGGCGACCACGCCGCCTCGATGCAGTGCGCGAGCGCGTTCATTCCGGTCTCCGCGCTCGCGCGCGGCGGCAGGTCGAGCGTCGTCTCCGGATCGTAGATGACGCCGGCAGGAGCGAGCGTCGGCCCGGCCGCACCCGACTTGCGATGGGTTGCCTCATCGAGCATGCCGTAGAAGGGCGTAACCTCCGCGCCCGAGTACGTGGTGGGGATGGCGATGTGCGGCAGAGCGGGTCGATCGAAGGCGGACACCGCGACTACGCCGCCGCGCGCCTGTTCCGCAAAATGGCACACAGCCTTGCCGAGGTCTGCGCACGAGCCCCCGCCGAGGCTCACGATGGCGTCGATCCGCTCCGCCCGCGCTTGCGCGAATGCGCGCTTCGCGACGCCCTGAGGCACGTGAGGCCGTGCCTCATCGAACACTGCGGCGAGTCGCCCGCTCAGCGCGGCTGCGAGTTTCTTTCCCGCCGCAGATAAGGAGCCGCGCTGCGTCGTCACGAGCAGAACACGCTCGGCGCGAAGAGCTTCGACGAGTTGCGGCGCCTCCGCCACGCGCCCAGGCCCGAAGCGGATCTCCTGCGCATATCCGATGTGGGTCCAGCTCCCGCTCGTCATGCCGGGGCCTCCATGATGGGATTGATCGATCGCACGCGAGTGTACCCCGGCTGGCCCAACACACGCCTTCGACTGCGCGGCGGCCCGCATGCGATACTCGGTTACGGGAGGTCGTCTGCGAGTGCAAGCGGCGCAAAGCGGGAGAGTGGCGGGCGAAACGGATCGGGCGGCCTCGGGAGCCGGGCTCGCGACTGCACCCACGCCGTTCGAGGTCTACGCGATCCGCTATGCAACCGTTGCGCGGCACGGTGCGGAGAACTTCATCGGCGGCGATCCGCACGAGACGGCCTCGCGGATGGACTACTTCGTCTGGCTCGCCCGCCGCGGAGCCGAGCTCTACGTCATCGATACCGGCTTCAACGAGGCTGCTGCACGCCGCCGCAAGCGCGAGTTCCTGCGCTCACCGGTCGACGGACTCGCCGCTCTGGGAGTGAATGCATCGGCAGTGGTGGACGTGATCCTCACGCACCTGCATTACGACCACGTCGGCAACTTCGATTTGTTCCCAGGCGCGCGTTTCCACCTGCAGGATCGCGAGCTCGCGTACGCGACCGGGCGTCACATGGGTACGAAATTCTTTTCGGCGGCCTACGAAGTCGACGAAGTCGCAGCGATGGTTCGCCACGTGTACGCCGGGCGCGTGCGCTTTCATGAGGGCGATGCGGAGCTCGCGCCGGGGCTGAGCGTGCATCTTATCGGCGGTCACACGCTCGGCTTGCAGGTCGTGCGCCTCTGGACGCGCATCGGCTGGCTGGTCCTCGCCTCGGATGCGAGCCATTACACGGCGAACCGCGAGCTCGCGAGCCCGTTCCCCGTCGTCGCAAACGTGACCGCGATGGTCGAGGGATGGCGACGGCTCGAGGAACTCGCCTCGGCCCCGAGATTCATCGTGCCCGGGCACGATCCGGTCGTTATGCGGCAGTACCGCCCGCCGCTCGCCGCGCTCGAGGGCGTCGCCGTCCGCCTGGATGCAGAGCCGGAACTCGCGGAGCCGCGGGCGGGGAGAGTGCGATGACAAGCGAGAAGCCGGACCCGCAAGCGGGGTTCAAACGGCACGAGTACTCCGTCAACGGCGTGCGCACGGTTGTGCGGGTCGCGGGTAGCGGCCGACCGGTCGTTTACTGGCACGGCGCAGGGAGCTGGCACGGGCTCGATTTCGCGCGGGGCTGGACCGATCGGATGAAGGTCATCGCGCCCTACCATCCCGGCTGGGGCGAGTCGGAGGATGCGCCGGAGCTCGACTCAATCAACGAGTACCTGCTCCACTACCTCGACCTCTTCGATCAGCTCAACCTCGGGCAATTCGACCTCGTGGGCTTCTCGCTCGGAGGCTGGATGGCAGCGGAGTTCGCCGTGGCACACGCCCAGCGCGTGCGCCGGCTCGTGCTCGTCGCGCCGGCCGGTCTGCCCGATCCGCGGAACCCCGGGCCGCCGATGGGATCGTGGACGCTCGAGGAGATGTATTCGTATCTCGCAAACGATCGGTCGGTCCTGGCGCCGCACCTGCCCAAGACCCCGGAGGCCGAGGCGCACCACGCGGAAGTGATCGCGCGCGAGATGCGCTCGGCGCGACGACTCGCGCCGAATGGTCCCTTCAATCCTCATCTCGCGCGGTGGCTGCATCGGCTGCACATGCCGACGCTCCTCGTGTGGTCGAAGGCTGATCGCATCGCGCCGGTCGCCCGAGCCGAGCAATGGATGGAGCGACTGCCGAACGCGAAGCTCGCCCTCTTCGAGCGGGCCGGTCACCTGGTGCTCGACGAGCTCGCCGAGGCGCGCGATACCGTCGCGAAGTTTCTCGCCTAGCGATCGGCACGATCCAGGCGCTCGCGCGACGCGAGAACCCGATGAAGCTCTTCAATCCCGACGGCAGCGAGCTCATGCGCGTCGAGTCGATCGAGCGCGACGGCAATCGCCTCGTCGTCCGCGGTAAGGTGTTCGGCGCCATGCCGATGAGCGCGCACCTCGAGCCGGAGGAGGCCCGCAAGGGGCTGAAGCTCCTCAACGGCCGGCTCGTCGTTTTCCTCCTGACCTTTCTGTTTCGCCGTGCCCGCCGCTGAGGCCCCGGCGCATCGGCTCTTGAAGCGGCCGATTGCGTCTCGCCTGCGAGTGCGATCGGAATGTGCCCACAGCGCGCCCGCGACTCCCAAGCCGCCAGCGGTGCTGCTTTATGGCAACACCGCGCTTGGCAGGTCCGTTTTCTGCAGAAAAAACAATGGGGTCGGCCCCGGGCGCCGATGCAACTTATTGTTGACAGTCCGTCACGGTAACCGTTACGCTCCGATTGAATTCGCCCGGGAAGTAACCTCGCAGCCGAAGGCAGGGACGCGAGCTTCGGGGGTGAGGTTGCAGCGCTAATTTTATGAGGGGGAATAGCGATGCGACTCTCGCGTGATCTGTCAATACTCGCAGCGCTTGGCGGAGTGCTCGTGCTAATCAATGGCACCACCGCCTGGGCGCAGACC
>DASXNC010000144.1:0-1740 GCA_036495325.1 Steroidobacteraceae bacterium | reverse complement strand
TGCCGGCGACGGCGCGCAGGCATGAGCAGCACGGTCGGTTCGAACGGAACGGACTGCTGAGCGACTTTCAGTCCGCGAACGCAAGCTCGCTTTGCGAAGAGCGCTCCGGGCAATTCGGGTAGGTCTTCCAGGTCGGTGAATAGGCCGAATCCGCCTGATCTCCCCAGTTGACCCAACGTGGGCGCGTACCTCTGGCAAAAAGCTCGAGATACGGTCCTGGGCTGCACGACTCGATGATGCGGTATTGCTCGTCCGGCTTTCTCGAGTGCTCCCGTTTGCGGCTCGCGACATAGTTGACCTGGCGCCGCCCGGGAGCGAGTGTGCGCGCGTTTTTGCCCCGCACGCCGAAGAGCAGCAGCTCGGTGACGTTACGGAAGTAGAATCCGACGCCGCGGCCGTCCGAGCCTCCGTCCTTTCGAACCTTGTGCCAAACAATGTTGCTCTTGTATTGGAAGCCCCATGCCTGCATGACGGCAAGGCCGTGAGGCAGTAGCGCATTGGGTACCCAGAGATACAGGTGAGCTGGGCTCGCAGCCGCGGAGGCGACGGGCAGCTCGGCGATCTGCTTCAAGGTCAGCGTGGCATAGCGATTGAGACGCCGATGTTCGGGCGCAACTTTCCCTGTCCGGTTCTGAAACTGCCACGGCGGATCGGCAAGTATGGTTCGGAACGATCGTCCGCCCACGAACGTGACGAACTCGTCCCGGACGGCAGAAAACAAATCGACCGCTTCGGCCATCATCGGATTGTACTCTTGTCGGCCGCGCTCGCGAGCACGCTGGACGGTTGTGGACACGGCGTGGATGCGGCAGGACGGGCGTTCGCGGTGGTAGATTAGTCGGATGCAAACCGTCTCTCTCGGTCGCACAGGCCCGCAGGTCTCCCGTGTCGGGCTCGGCTGCATGGGCATGTCCGATTTCTACGGTCCCGCGGACGAGACCGAGAGCATCGCCACGGTCCATGCGGCGATGGATGCCGGTATCACGCTGCTCGATACAGGTGACTTCTACGGCATGGGTCACAACGAGATGCTGATCGGGCGCGCCCTGAAGGGCAAGCCGCGCGATCGCGTGTTGCTCAGCGTGAAATTCGGCGCGCTGCGCACGCCGACCGGCGCCTGGAGCGGGTACGACTCGCGACCGCAGGCGGTGAAGAACTTCGCCGCCTACAGCCTGAAGCGCCTCGGTACCGACCACATCGACATCTATCGGCCGGCGCGCATCGATCCCGACGTGCCGATCGAGGAGACCGTTGGCGCGGTCGCCGATCTCATCCGCTCGGGACACGTGCGCTATCTCGGGCTCTCGGAAGCGGGCGCGGATTCGCTCCGACGCGCTCACGCGGTGCATCCCGTCGTGGATCTACAAATCGAGTATTCCCTCGTAAGCCGGAGTATCGAGGCCGAGATCCTGCCCACCGTGCGCGAGCTCGGCATCGCCATCACCGCCTACGGAGTGCTGTCTCGGGGCCTGCTCACCGGCACGCTGCCCGCCTCCCTGACGGATGCGCGCGGACGCATGCCGCGCTTCCAGGGCGAGAATTACCGGCAGAATCTCAAGCTCACCGAAGCGCTCGCAGAGCTCGCGCGGCGGCACGGCGTTACGCCCTCGCAGCTCGCGATTGCCTGGGTGCTCACGCGCGGCTCGGAGATAGTACCGCTCATCGGCACTACGAAGCGGCAGCGGCTCGCCGAGGCGATCGATGCCTTGTCGATCCGCCTCACTCGTGAGGAGTTAGCGG
>DASXNC010000143.1:0-3973 GCA_036495325.1 Steroidobacteraceae bacterium | reverse complement strand
ATCCCGGATCGGGTGCTAATGGCTTCGGAGTTAGCGCGGGTGCTGGATGTCGCGTCGGTCCCGGCGGAGTCCTTGGAGCAGACGCTCGCGGGCGCGCTCTCGGGCCGGGAGCTGCTGCTCGTGCTGGATAATTTCGAGCATCTACCCGACGCCGCTGGATTGGTGGCGGAGCTGTTGGCGAGCGCGTCGGGTGTGGATGTGTTGGCGACGAGCCGTGAGCCGCTTCGCGTCCGGGGCGAGTATCGGATGGATGTGCCTCCGCTCGCGCCGGAGGACGCGGCTGAGCTATTCGTGGTGCGCGCCCGGGCTGCCCGGCCGGATCTGAGCCTCGATGAGGATGATCGTCGGGCGGTCGACCGGATCTGCGTCCGGCTGGATGGGCTGCCGCTGGCTCTGGAGCTCGCGGCGGCGCGAGTCGCGGCGTTCGCGCCGCGTAGGCTCGAGTCGCGGCTGGCTCAGCGCTTGGCGCTGCCCGAGGGTCCCCGTGACCTGCCCGAGCGCCAACGTACGCTTCGGGCGACGATCGGATGGAGCTATCAACTGCTTGAGCCCGCGGAGCGGTCGGTGTTCGAGCAGCTCTCACCGTTCATCGGTGGGGTGCGGATCGATTCGGCCGAAGTGATGTGGGGCGCTCCTGCTGCCGAGCGGGTGATCTCGCTCATGGAGAAGAGCCTGTTGCGCCGCCGCGAGGACTCCGACGCAGAGCTGCGCGTGTGGATGCTTGAAACGGTCAGGGAATTCGCACTCGAGCGCGCACTGACTGAGGGCGTCGCGGCCGAAGCCGCGGGCCGGCACGTTGAGTACTTCTTCGGCCTTGCGGAGCAGGCTGCGCCGCACCTGCACGGCGCAGGGCAACGCCAGTGGCTCGATCGGCTCGAGAGCGACCACGCCAACCTCCGGGCTGCGCTCGATCACTTATCCCAGCTCGAGCCTTCTCGGGCCCTTTGCATGGCGACCAATCTGGCGTGGTTCTGGGACCACCGCGGCTACGCGAGCGAAGCGCTAAGCCGGCTCACTGATCTGCTCGCGGTGGCGCGGGAGGACGATCCGGTGCGCGGTCGCGCGCTCGTCGCTGCCGGCCGGTTCCGGATGAAGCTCGGGGAGCCCGCGCATGCCAAGTCGCTCCTGTTCGGCGCGCTGCCTATCGTCCGGCGAGAGGGCGAGCAGCGCTCGATCGCTCTGGCTCTGGCCTATCTTGGCTGGGCCGATGCCGCGTTGGGCGATGACGCCGGGATGGTGGGCCACTACGAGGAGGCGATCGCGACGGCTCGGGCCGCGGGCGATGATTGGGCCCTTGGGTTGGCCTTGAACGGTTACGGCTCGTCAATGCGCGCGCGAGGGGATTCCGAGCGAGCACTCCCGTTCCTGGACGAGGCGCTGTCCCTATTCCGTCGGATCGGCGATGCGGCTGGTGTGGCTGTCACCTCCGCGAGCGTGGCGGAAATCGCGATCGATGCCGGCGAGCTCGAACTCGCGCAGATTCGAAATGATGAGACACTCGCGCGGGCGCGCGAGATCGAGTTCCGACCGGGCATCGCGGTCGCGTTGATCGAGCGCTCAGTCATCGCGCTCCTGCGAGAGGACGTCGACAGCGCCGAGGCAGACCTCCCCGTTGGGATCCGGACAAGCTGGCCGTCCGACACGGACCTTGCCGCGGATGCCCTATCGGCGGCCGCGACGATCGCGGCAATCCGACGAGAGAGTTCCCGCGCGGCGAAGCTTTGGGCCGCCGCCGACCACGCGCGCTCTCTCCCCGAGCCAAGCGGTCTCGCGCGCCTGCGGACGCGCTGGCAACCCCAAGCCCGCGGACACCTCGAACACGCGGACTGGGACGCCGCGACCAACGCTGGAGCTGACCTCACCCTAGAAGACGCGCTCGCGATGGCCGCCCGAATGAGCGTCAGGTCACTGCCAGCGCTCGACAGCGCGGGCGCACCAGGGCGATAACCGTTTCGCACGACTGCACGCTCGTACATCGTGCCCACATCTGACGATAAGTAGATTCGCGCGAACGCGATCACCCGCCGCGTGCGAGCCGAACTCGCGCTCGCCGAAGGAGACGGCGCGGACGCGGAACACGGGGGGCGCGCAACGGCGCCCACCACGCCTTTCTGACCGACTTCGTCCTGACGCGGGCCGAGGCGAAACTCGAACTCGCGCGAGTCCTGGCGGTCCTCGGCCGTCCCGAGGAGGCGAGAGCCGAGGCGCGATCGGCACTCGAGCTGTACGAGGCGAAGGGCGACCGGCCGGGCAGCGCCGAGGCGAAGGCTGTGCTTGCCGGGCTGTGACCTCGGCGGATCGGGCGCCGGTCTCCTTTCTCCGGGAGGGCCCGCCCCAGCCCTCCCGGACATCCGAGGTTGGTGCGACGGGGCGCGACTGCTTATGGCCGGGGCCCGGGCGTCTCGCCCGGGATCGACGTCTCGACGGCCAGCAGCGCGTGCGTCGCCGGGTCGCGGAAGTAGCCGTGGGTCGCCACCGCCGGCACCGACGCGCTCACGTCGGACTGGGTGGTGGCCGGGCTCGTGCGCGAGACGCTGATCGCCACGAGCACGGCGAACAGGGCGAGCACCCCGAGCACCGCGCCGGCAATCATCGGGAACGACAGACGGCGCGCGGGCGCGAGTTGGTTGGTGGCTGAGATGGACATATCTGCTCCTGGTGAGGCCGCGCGATGCGCGGCTGGTGTGGTTGATTTCCTCCGGTGTCAGGACGTCTCTGCGTCCAGAACGGTCTCACCGGGTTGAGCAGCCGCCCACGTCTCTCGACGCACTGCGAATGAGTCCTGTTACTCACTGCACCGGTTGCCGTCGGTCGGGATTCGAGAGAGCGCGCCGCGGTGTCAACGCCGGCTCATCGCTCGCGGTGCCGTTCGCGACGGCCGATCAGAGTGGAACCCTCGACGCAGACGCGCAAGACGCCGCGTGGTCGAGGCGTGAGCCCTCAGCGGCCAGTACCGCGCTGGTGTTCCATCTGGGGACGCACCAGCGCGTGGGTCACGCCCACATCGTGTGGGAGCTCATCGGCACCCACGCCGAGTACGACCGCGAGTACTGAGCCGGTGATGAGATAGCCGGGCAGCGGCCCGGCCTCCAAAGAGCTTCCCCTACACCGCCCGTATCCCGTCGCTCCCGGGGTGCGGGCGCTTCGTCGTTAAGGGGCGCCGCGGCGCGACGGCATCGCGCAAAAGAGAAGCCCCGCCGATCTCACGACGGGGCCTCAGTGCACTCAGGAGGGTACACCATGTCCCCAACGTTGATGGCCCGTGTCGACGGCTTCCCGTTCACCTGTTCGAGCGCGAGCGGGCGGCTGCGGTTGCACAGGCGCGTGGGCGAGGCGCTCGAGCGGGCCCACGCCGGTCGGCTCGAGCACCGGCTCGGGGAGCTCGCGCATCACTTCCTGGAGGCCGGGCCCTCCGGGGACGCCGAGCGCGGAGTGCGCTACGCGATCGCGGCCGCCGAACACGCGAGCGGCCGCCTCGCCTACGAGGAGTCGGCTCGTATGTACGACCGCGCGCTCGGCGGGCTGGAGCTCGTCCCGGGGGATGGCGCCAGGCGCTGCGACCTGCTGCTCGGCCTCGGCGAAGCGCACCATCGAGCCGGCGCGCACCGGCGCGCGGACGCCGCGTACCGACAGGCCGCGTCGCTCGCGCGCGAGCTCGGCTCGCCGGAGCGGCTGGCACGAGCGGCGCTTGGCTACGGTGGGCCTCGCGGAAGCTTCGGCGTCATCGATCAGGAGCTCGTCTCACTGCTCGAGGAGGCTCTGGCCACGCTTGGCCGATGTGAAGACGGCGTGCGTGCGCGGCTGCTCGCACGGCTGGCGATGGAGCTGTACTTCGGAGGCGCCGCGGAGCGGCGCGCGGCCTTGGTCGACGAGGCAGTGGCGATCGCGCGGCGACTGGGAGACCCGGCGACGATCGCCTACGCCTTGAACGCCCGCTACGCCGCACTCTGGGGTCCGGAGAACGCGGGCGAGC
>DASXNC010000142.1:0-2377 GCA_036495325.1 Steroidobacteraceae bacterium | reverse complement strand
TGCCTGTGGACGTTCGCACGTGCGGGCAATGGGCTCTTTCGCGGGCCGTGCCGATGATGTGATCAATCTGCGAGGCGTCAAATTCTTCCCGAGCCAGGTCGAGCAGGCGGTCCGCGCCAGCGCCGGTACGGGCGATGAGTTCGAGATCCTGCTGACGACGAGCCCGGAGGGCCTCGATTTGATGACTGTCCGCATCGAGCACGTCGAGCACGCGGCGCCGCAAGCGATCGCAGAGCGCCTCGCGCACGAGATCCGCAGCCGCTGCGAGATCCGTGCGGAAGTGGAGGTGCTTGCGCCCGGCTCACTGCCCAAAACGGAGTTCAAGGCGCACCGCGTGCGGGACCGGCGCGATAAGTCGCAGTAGCCACGTTGAGCGCGCGAGCACCAACTGCTCGAAGCCTCGCTCGTCAAGTGGGGTGGCGGCCGATCGCAAAGGCGCTGTCCGGATCGGCCGTGATGGGGAGCCCCGAATCCTTCAGCGATCGGCGCAGCTGAGACATGAAGCGGTCCGGCACCCGCGCGGCGGGCGCGCGCAGCGGGCCGCCGTTGAATCCGGCGAGCCAGTCCTGGTACTTCCACGCCGTGCGATTGAGAACGCTCGTCCCGGGCACTGATGCGGCCTGAACGGCGCCGCCGGCCAGGCGCGCCGGGTGCACCTTCCAGAAGAGCTCCATGGCCTCTTCCCATCGACCAGTGCCCGCGAGAGTGAACGCCCGCGGGTAGTAATCACTCATCCACTGCGTGTTGCTGGTGCCGGAGAACTGCAGCGGCACGAATCGCATCAGCGGAATCGCATCACCTTCGATGGGGCAGCTGATGACGACCTGCTCGGCGAAGTGGTGCCACATCTCGGCCACGCCTGCGAACAGCGGGAAGCCCTGCTCCGCCTTGATCGCGACAATGTTCGGCACGTCGGCGAGCAGCTGCCGCACCAGTGCGACCGACATCCCGGCCGGATGCACACGCTCGAAGCCCCAGAGCGGAATCGGGAACAGCATGACGCCGAGCGCCGTCGCCTCGCAGAACGTCTTGGTGTAGTCGTAGATGTCCCGCTCAGTGCTCGGCCAAAATTGCGGCGGATAAGACAAGAGCACCAGGTCCGCGCCGGCGCGCTCGGCGAGGCGAACCGCCTCGATGTTGTCCGCGAGCGTGCCCCACGCGGCGTGGAAAAAAAGTCCGAGTCGCCCTCCCACCGTATCGCGCGCCCACTCGGTGAGCTGCGCGTTCTCCTGCGGGGTGATCGCGACTTCGGCACACAGCAGCGTATAGCTGAATCCGAGCTTCACCATCAGCTCGAGGTCGTGGCGGATCCCGCGCTCGTTCAGACCTTTGAGGTCCGCGGTATAGGACGGCAGCGTGACGCCCGAGCAGCCGCGCAAATGCTCGCGCGCCCACGCGCGCGCGTCGGTTCTCGAGTATTGAGCCATGGTCGTTCCCGCCTCGCGATTGGGAGTTACTTGGAAACCGGCGTAATGCTCACGGGAAGGGGCGTGCCGATCCCGCGAGCGCGTGCCCGCGCCAGCAGCATTTCGGCGAGGACGACATCCTGCAGTCCCGAGCCGACCGATTTGTAGAGCACCACGTGCTCGGAGCTGGCGCGTCCGGTGCGGCCACCCACGACCTCGCTCAGGCCTACTAGCTTGTGCGCAAAGGCGATGCCGGCCCGTGTCGCTGCGAGCATGTCCCCACTATCGTGCGCGACCTCCTCCGGCATGTCCGCGACGATGAGCTGGGCTCGCTCCACGACGCCCACGTCGACTTCACGCTGCTCCGGCAGCGTCGAGCCGACGGATACCACGCTCACTCCGGGCTTGAGCCACTCCCCGCGCAGCACCGGCTCTTCGTTCCTGGCGCGGGCCGCACAGATGACCACGTCAGCCCCGGCGGTGGCTTGCGCCGGAGTGCCCACGGCCCTCACTTCGATGCCCAGAGCCGCGCGGAAGTGATCGGCGAAGCGCTCGCGATTCGCGGGCGTGGGACTGAAGACGGTCGCGCCCGCGATCCCGCGTGCGGCGGCCAGCGCGGTGAGCTGCGCGTGCGCCTCGAAGCCCGAGCCAATCATGGCAACCTTCAACGGGTCGCGTGGCGCGAGGACATCCACCGCGACGGCGGCGGTTGCAGCGGTGCGGATCCCCGTGATCTGGTTGGCGTCGATCAGCGCGGCAAGACTCAGGGTGTCGGGCTCGAACAGCGCGAGCAGGTAGCTCGCGCGGCGAGCCGTGTAAGAGGCCGCGATCAGCTTGCATCCCAGGTGCCCCTCGAGGGGAGAGATCGCGGTCAGGCTGCGCAGCCAGGTGCCCGGGAGGCGCGCCATGGTGCGCGGCGGGACGCTAGCGGGATCGATCCTCGCCGCATAGGCGCGGCGCAGCGCATTGAT
>DASXNC010000141.1:0-5324 GCA_036495325.1 Steroidobacteraceae bacterium | reverse complement strand
ATCTCGCGGATATAGATCTTGGAGGGTGTAATTTCGGTGATGTGGCCATCGCTCTGCCCCAGATAGTTTCCGGGCAGCACGCGGTTCACCAGACCGTCGCGCGTCTCAATCAGACCGTAAGTCTTGCCGCCGAGGTTGACCGTGCCAACCATCTTCAGCGTGTCGAGCGGGAACTGCTCGAGGAACTCGCGGTTGCGCTTCGTGTCCGGCCGCAGTCCCGAGCCGCCGCCCGGCGCGCTCGGGACGAACGGCGAGCGAAGGCTCGATGCAGCATAGATGAACGCCTGGTAGGGCTTCACTTCGGGCAGCGGCTCGACGCGGCCACCGCCCTCGTGCTTGACCTCGGTGATGAAGCTCTGCAGGTCGTCATCCGCGCTCGAGCAGGCGCCGAGCAGCACCGAGGCCGCGCACGCGAGCACCGCAAACACCGCGCATGGCTTCTTCATTGAGTGGACCACCCCGTTCATTGCAGGCGCGCTCACTTTTGTCCCGGACGCCGGTTCTTTTGCCCTTCCTTGCGCTCCGCGGCCGCCGTGGCCATCTCGTCCTCGTCCAGGTAGCGATACGTCTTCGCGGTCACATCGAGGCTCAGGTCGTCGTACCCGTCCTTGGCGTTCGGTTTGATGTCGATGTCGTGGAGCGTGACGATCCGCGGCAGCGCGGCGATTCCGCTCACGAACTGGCCAAACTGGTGGAAGCTCCCGGTAAAGCGGAGCTTGAAGGACTGCTCGGCGTAGAAGTCCTTCTTCATCTCGGGCCCCTGTTGAAAGAGCTTCTGCTGCAGGCCTGCCGCGAGACCGGTCTGAGAGATGTCGACGAGCAGATTCGGCACCTCCGTTTTGCCGGGGAGCTGCCGCAGCAGGGCGCCGAAGGAGCGCTCGATGTCCTGCAGCTGCTGCTTGTACACCTGCAGATTCACCGCTTTCGCGTGCTTCGTCTTGAACTCCGTGCGCAGCGTCTCCTCCTCCTGCTGGAAGTGGTCGAGCTGAGGCTTCTCGTTCTGCCAGACGAACATGTACGTGAGACACCCCGTCAGCACGGCGAGCCAGAGCGTGACGGCGCCAGCGCGCACGGGGAGCGGCCAGCGCCCGGGATCGCGCGGGTCGAGCGAGCGCAGCTCCTCGATGAAGGCATTCACGGTGTGTCTCCCCGGCGCGCGACACGCCGTAGCGGCCCGGCGGGCGTCCCGTCGTCATCAATGCTGCCCGCGTGGCTTACCTGCTCCGCATCGAGAGTGAAGCTCGAGCCGAGGCCGTCCCCCTTCTTCGATTCGACCACCTCGAGCGCCGGGTTCTTGAGCCACTCGGAGGCGTCGATGTTGCGCATGAACGAAGAGACGCGCGTGCTCGACTGCGCGATGCCGTCGAATTTGATGTGCACTCCCGACTGCTTGATGCTCGTGAGGTACAGGCCGTCGGGCAGCGTCCGCACGATCGTGTCGAAGAGGTGCACGATCTCGGGGCGCGAGCGCTGCAGCTTCACGATGATGTCCATGCGCGCGATGAAGTGCTGCTTGTCGCTCTCGAGGCTGTTGATCTCCTCGATCTCCTTGTCGAGGACCTTGATCTCCGCGCGCAGCAGGTTATTGCGGCGCTGCTGAGCGCTCACCATCGAGTCCATCGTCAGATAGGCGATGAAGGCGAGCGCCACTGAGGCAAGCGTCGCGCCGCCGAGAGCGATCGTGAAATGGAGCTTGCGCTCGCGCCGCTCGGCTTCACGCCAGGGAAGTAGGTTTATGCGCGGCATGTCAGTCGAAGCTCCGGAGCGCGAGACCGCAGGCCGTGAGGAGCGCCGTGGCGTCGCGCTGGACCGCCTGCGCCTTGGCTCGCGAGGAGAGCCGCATCTGGCCGAGCGGGTCGCCGCGCTCGGCAGCGATCCCGACGCGACTCGCGATCACGTCGGCGACGCCGGGGATATTTGCGCAGCCGCCGCAGACGAGAATCTTCTCCGGCTGCTCGCGCCCCGACCCCGAGGCGAGATAGAACTGCAGCGAGCGGCTCACCTGCTGCGTCATGTCGTCGATGAAGGGGTCGAGCACTTCGGTTTGAAAGTTGCCGGGCAGCCCGCCTTCCTTCTTCGCGCGCCCGGCCTCCTCCATCGAGAGCCCGTAGGTGCGCATGATCTCCTCGGTGAGCTGCTGGCCGCCGAAGGCAAAGTCGCGCGTGTACACGACCTTCAGGTTCTTCAATACGCTGAACGTGGTGCTGCTCGCGCCGAAATCGGCGACTGCGATCGTGCGGTCGATGCCGCCGTCGGGCATTTGATGGGTCATGAGCTTGCACGCGTTCTCGAGTGCGAAAGCCTCCACGTCGACGATCTTCGCGGTGAGCCCTGCCGCGCTCACGGCGGCCTGGCGCTGATCGACGTTCTCCGTGCGGGTCGCAACGAGCAGCACGTCGCTCGTATCCGGGTCCTTCTCCGAGGGGCCGAGCACCTCGAAGTCGTAGCTCACCTCGTCCATCGGAAAGGGGATGTACTGATCGGCCTGCATCTCGACCTGCCCCTCGAGGTCGGCCGAGCGCAGGCTGCGCGGCATCTGGATGACCTTGGTGATCGCTGCATCGCCACTGATCGCGATCGCGACCTCGCGGCTGCGGGCGCCGGAGCGCTTGACCGCGCGGCGCACCGCCTCGCCGACGGCCTCGGCATCGACGATCGCCTTCTCGTTGATTGCATTCTGCGGCGTCGGCTCGGCGGCATACGCCTCGACCCGATACTGACCGCCGGCCATCGCGAGCTCGATGAGCTTCACGGACGACGTCGTTATGTCAAGGCCGAGGAGCGGGCGATACTTGCGCTGAAGTAGGAACATTTTTCTTCCTTCTCAGTGGCTTACGCCCATAAAGACCGCTCAGCCCGAGGTTCGGGGGCACTATATATCAGCGCAATGTCAAATTGAGCGTGAAGGGTCTCACGGTTCCCACGCATGGCATCGCGCGAGCGCGCGCGTGCGACGAGCGTCGCGGTCGCGCCACATGCATCGGGCCGGATCAACCTTTGTTGCTGCGCCTGGTCCAAGCATCGTTGGAGAGGCAAAGCCGGGGCACGCCGCGTGCGAGCGGGAGAGAGAGGTACGGCGCGTTCGGCCCTCTCGCCATGCCGCCGCCCGGGTTGGAACCCGCGGCGCACGTCGTGGCCGAGGGCGGACGGATGGTTTAAGGTTCGCGCCGGCAACCCCGCTGTCCTAGGCACTCACGCCCGTAGACCGGAGGCTTTGCGTCCCCACCTTTCGGTGAGTTTGCCCTGTCGTCGCGAGCTACTATGCATAGCGGCTCAAACGGGCGCAAGCAGATGGACGATGGTTCTGTGAAGTACGGACGGGTTCTGTGAAACGGAAGACCTCTCAACTACTGTTGTACGCGGCCGGAAGTGTGACGCTCCTCGCACTTCTTGCGCTGATTGGTCTTTCCGCTTGCTACGTGTACCTCGAGCCCTCGCTTCCTTCGCTCGAGGCGATGCGCAGCGTCGAGCTGCAGGTGCCTCTGCGCGTGTACACGCGCGACGGCGATCTGATCGCCCAGATCGGCGAGGAGCGCCGCATTCCGGTGCGCTACGAGCAGATCCCCGAGATCGTCAAAAGGGCATTTCTCGCTGCGGAGGACGACCGCTTCTTTCAACATCACGGCTTCGATTATCTCGGCCTGCTCCGCGCCATCACCGTCGACCTTACCTCCGGGCAGCTCAAAGCGCAGGGCGCGAGCACCATCACGCAGCAGGCGGCGCGGAACATGTTTCTCTCGCTCGACAAGACCTGGCGCCGCAAGCTCGAGGAGGCCTTCCTCACCTACCGCATGGAGCACGCGTTCTCGAAGCAGCAGATCTTCGGGCTTTATTTGAATGTGATCTTCTTCGGCGAGCGGGCGTACGGCGTCGTGGCCGCGGCGCAGACCTACTTCGGCAAGCCGCTCGATGAGCTCTCGCTCGCGCAGGTTGCAACGCTCGCGGGTCTTCCGCAGCTGCCGTCGCGCTACGATCCCATCATCAATCCCCACCTCGCCCAGTCGCGCCGCTCGTACGTGCTGCGCCGGATGCGCGATCTCGGCTACATCAGCCCCGCCGAGGCCGCCGCGGCGAATGCCGAGCCGATCGATGCGAGCGACCACGGGCCTCCGTACGATGTGGAGGCCGCCTACATCGGGGAGATGGTCCGACAGGAGATGCTGCGGCGGTTCGGGCCGCGGGCCGAGACCGCGGGCTACGAGGTCTTCACGACGATCGATAGCCGGCTGCAGGCCGCGGCCGATCGTGCATTGCATGCGGGCCTCATCGACTATGACCGGCGCTACGGCTATCGCGGACCCTTGGGACGCGTCGAGATCGCGGCCTCGCCCGAGTCGGATGATCTCGAGGACGCGCTCGAGCGCTATCCGTCCGTCGGCCCGCTCGAGCCGGCGGTCGTCGTGACTGTCGCGGACCGCTCTGCGCACGTGTACGTCAAGGGCGTCGGCTTCGCGACACTCGGCTGGGAAGGGCTCGCGTGGGCGCGTCCGGCGCGAAGCGGAGGCCCGCCCGGTGCCGCGCCCAAGAGTGCGGCCGACGTGGTCACGCACGGAGACGTGATCTATGTGACGGAGCGCAGTGATCTCGATGGCTCGGCAGAAGGGCAGCCGCGAGCGCCGATTGCAGGGCCCGGCTCGGCATCGGCGCCCGAGGGACCCGACCTCGAGCTCGCGCAGGTGCCCGAAGCACAGGCCGCGCTCGTCTCGCTCGATCCGACCGACGGTGGTGTTGCAGCGCTCGTCGGCGGATTCGACTTCTTCACGAACAATTACAACCGCGCGGTCCAGGCGCGGCGGCAACCCGGCTCGGGGTTCAAGCCGTTCCTGTACTCAGCGGCGCTCGAGGACGGGTTCACGCCGGCCTCCATGCTGCTCGATGCGCCGGTCGTGATGGACGATCCGGGGCTCGAGCAGGTGTGGCGGCCGGAGAACTCGCATCACGACTTTCGCGGCCCAATCCGCCTGCGCGAGGCGCTCATCTGGTCGCGCAATCTCGCCTCCATCCGACTGCTGCGGCAGATGGGAATCAAATACGCAAGCGACTATGCGGCGCGCTTCGGCTTCCCGCGCGAGGACATGCCGCAGAATCTGACGCTCGCGCTCGGCACGCTCGGGGTCAGCCCGCTCGAGCTCGCTGCCGGCTATGCGACGTTCGCGAATGGCGGTTTCCGCATCGAGCCGTATTTCATCGACAAAATCGTCGGTCACGACGGCAACACCGTCTGGCAGGCCGAGCCCCGCCTCGCGAGCGCGCTGTGCGAGTCCCCGGCGAGACCGCCGGGCCCGAACGGCGCGCAATCGAGTGCTGCCGGCGCCGGACTGCAG
>DASXNC010000140.1:0-4034 GCA_036495325.1 Steroidobacteraceae bacterium | reverse complement strand
CGTCGAAGCTCACGAACGAGCCGTAGTAGCGGCGCGCATCCTCCTTGAAGCGCCGGCCGTAGCTGCCGCCGGTGAGCCATTCGAGGCCCTGCATCGTCGAGAAGTCCGGCATGCGTCGGCCGCCGTCGTATTCGATGTGATAGCCCCGGGCGAAGCCGAGTCGGCCCTGGAGCTGTTCGCGATACAGCCACCAGGGCACATATACCTGGAGGCCGTCGGCAGCGTCCTCGTTCATGGGCGGCAAGCTCTCGAGAAGCGGAATCTGCCCGCCGAGCGTGCTTCCGACCGTGTCCATGAGATAGCGCCCCACCTTACCGCTCGAATTCGCAAGGCCGTCGGGGAACGAGGCGCTTCGGGAGTTGAGGAGAATGCGCGCGGTTTCGAAGGCACTCGCCGCGAGGACCACCACGCGCGCCGCGACGTGTGTGTGGACACCGGTCTGGCGGTCGACGAAGCTCACTCCGCGTGCGCGACCTCTTTGAGAGAGCGTCACCTCGTACACCATCGCATCGGTGCGGATATCGAGATCACCGCTGGCGAGTGCGGGCGGCAGATGCACCGTCGTCGACTGATAGTTGGCGCGCACCGAGCAGCCGCGCGCGCACGGCGTCGCCCACAGACACGGCGAGCGTGCACGCATGTCCGCGGCGAGGATGCGCTGCGCCTTCGGGTTTCCCGAATGCAGCCGCGCGGGCGAGCGGCGGTAATCGAGCGCCTGCGTGAGTACGGCGCGATGACCGGGAATCACCGGGATCCCGAGCCGGCGTGCGCGCTGCGCGAGCAGCATATCGCTCACCAGCGGGGTGGGCGGGGGCAGAAGGCATCCCGGGGCGGAACTCGGGGTGTTCTCGAGGCCCTCGTTGGTGCCGTACACGCCGATGAGCAGCTCCACCTTATCGTAGTAGGGCGCCAGATCCGCGTAATCGATTGGCCAGTCGAAGCCCAGGCCGTCGCGCCGATGCGGCTTGAAATCGTAGGGTCCGTTGCGCAGCGCGATTCGTGCCCAGTGATTGGTTCGCCCGCCGAGCATGCGCGCGCGCCACCATTGGAAGCGACTCTCCGGACCTTCCCCGACGCGCACGTACGGCTCGCCCGGCACCTGCCATCCGCCATCCACCGTTGCATCGTAGAAGCCAAAGGGCTTGTCGGGCGTGCCCACCCCTGCAAGGGGCGCCACATCCGGCGTCTGGAACATCGGGGTCTCGGTATCGGGCGAGTAGCGCCGCCCCGCCTCGAGCAGCAGCACCTTCGCGCCCTCCATCGCGAGCGTGTAAGCGGACTGACCGCCGCCCGCCCCCGATCCGACGACGATCACGTCGTACGCGTCCGCTTGAGTCTGCGCACTGACGAAGGGCATCTCAGCCTTTGAAGACGAGCGCACGCGTTTCGTAGGGTTTCAGACGCAGGTGCAACGTCCCGCCCGTGCCGATCTCGAGAGCCGGTGCGCCCGGATCGAGCGCGTCCGTGAACCTGGAGCCGGTGGCGGCGCCTCGGACGTGGACAGCCTCGTCGACGCTCCGGTCCCCAAAGTTGATCACGGTGATCTCTCGTCCCGTTCCTTCGGGCAGCTCATGGACCAGTACGAACAGGCCCGTCGTGCGCACGCTCGGCACGTCGACGAGCCGCGCCGCGTATAAACGCATCTGCGCCCGTACCCGAAGCATCCGCGCGAGCTGCGAGGCGAAGGAATCCGATCTCTCGAGCTGCTGAGGCAGCGGTCCGTAGAGCGACACGGCACGCGGCAGACCTTCACGCGAGCGTGCGGCGCCTGGGTTCGCGCCGAGGAGGTCGTATGCGCCGCGGTTGATCCAGCGCGTGTCGCCGTCGGCGAGCCGGTCGTGCACCACCGCGGCGGGCAGCGTGAGGTCTCCCATGAGATCCCAGCCCGACAGCGCAAACACGCCGGGCTGCATGGCGTTGAAGAAGGCAAGAAGCAGATGCAGCTTCTCGATTCTCTCCTTCTGGTCCGCCGTGATCTTCGAGAGGTCCCGGATACCGAGCTTCGCGGCGAGAAGGCTCGCCGTGGTGCAGGCCACGCCTTCACCGAACTTGAGATTGTAAGGCGCCCGCTCGCCGATCAGGCGCTCGTACATCTGGCTGCGGACGAGATCGCGCAGCTCGCGGCCCGAAATCTTCCGGCCGTGGTAGGCAAAGAGCTCGCCTGCATGGGCTCCCGTGAGGGGCGCGAGCCCCATCGTGAGCTCGTCATGGTTCTGCAGCGCGTGAATCAGTCGACCCGGGTCGATGTCGTACTGGCGCATGAGCCCGTAGATGAAGCGCAGGAATTCGGCATCGCCGGTGAGAAGCGCGTGATCGTAAGCGGGCCGCGTCACGAAATCGTAGGAGAGGTCCGGGCCGCCGCTCGACATCTCGCGCATGACGTCGAGCGGGAGAGCGAGCTCCTCCCAGCTGAATCCGCCGATTTTGCGTGCCATGTCCGCAATCAGTTGGTTCGCGGTCACGGAGAGCGGATGCCCCGCGAACCAGACACGTCCGTCGGGCTGGCGCTCGATGCCGAGCAGCCCGTTCGCGTCCAGACGCACCATCGCGTCGCCGAGCACGCCGATCTCGTGCACCTCGTCTCCGATGACGAGCCGCTGCGCCGCGAAGCTCGGATCCAGCCAGTTGAGGGTCGGTTGACCCTGTTTGAACAGGTGCAGATAGACCCAGCGGCGCTTGACGCCGTCGACGCCCTGCACGATGCCGGTCGCGCTCCAGTCCGTGACCTTCACGCCGGGCGCGTAGAAGATGCCGGAGTGCAGATTCCCGACGATGTAATTCTTCGCCGCGAGAGCGTCGACCGTGGCGGGGCTCAGATTCACGGCGTCGCGGCCGGCGGGCACGGGGGGCAGCAGCCCCCAGTCGCCGGGCCGGATCTCGACCATGTGGTAGAGGCCGGGATAGTCCTCGTAGGCCCGCTCGGCGAGCCGCCAGTCGGCGCCCTTGCCCGTGTGCCCCGGAATGACGTCGCCGATGACGACCGCACCGTGCCTGTGCGCCGCCGCGACGAGCGCCTTGTATTGCGCCTCGGTGCCGAGGGCGGGATCGATCTCGAAGCTGATGCGATCGAAGTGGCCGTCCACCGTCGGCGTGTAGGTGTAGCCGCGTATCCCACCCGAGAGTTTCACCGGTCCGGTGTGGATGCCCTGAATGCCGATCGTCTGAAACGCGCGCCAGAGCCGCTCATCGCCGAGTGTCGCCAGAGCGGAGACCCCCGGCGCGGACGGAATTGTCGAGGCCGCATACGCGGTGAACCAGACCGAGGCGAGTTCGACCGCCGCGCGCGGCCGCGGCTCGCCGTAGGGGTGCTGCCACTGGATCGAGTTTCCCGAGTAGCTCCGCGCGAGTGCCCGTGCTTGTTGGAGCATCGAGCGCTCTTCGAGCCAGTGAATATAGGCTGGTCCCTCGGCAGCCGGCTGCTTCGGGACGCTCTCGCGAGGCTGATCCGCGGCGGCGGGCCGAGCCGCCCCCTGCATCACCGTGCATGCCACCGCGAGAATTGCCGCGAGGCTGACGCGCCAGTGCCCCGGGGTTCCGGGTTGCAGAGTTCCCGAGTGCATCGCGCTCATCCTGTCGCGAATGGACTGCCGCGGCAAGAAGAACGGTCGCCCGCCGCCTCCTCAGGGCTCTCCTCGGAACGGTCGCACGGCGAGATAGACGGTGCTCCAGAGCTGCGCTGCATTCGATTCGTCCACATCAGCGGCCGCCGCACCGAAGGGGATGACTTCGTACTTTCCGTTCCGGAACGACCAGGACCACAGCTCGGAGTTGCTCATCGATCGAGTAGCCTCGATCGGCGACCAAAGTACACGCTGAGCTTCGAGCAGGTGCCTGCGCACGGAGGGTGGCAGATCGCCGCGCTCGAGCTGATGCTCGAGACCCGCAGCAAACAGCGCCTGCTGCCACGACCACACGACGGTCCCGTGATAAGCGTTGCGGCTGAAGCGGGCCTGCAGTGACGGTGCGCAGAAAACGGGATTGGCCACCACCATGCCTGCACCGGTCATGAGTCCGGTGGGGAAGGGTCGTATCAG
>DASXNC010000139.1:0-5251 GCA_036495325.1 Steroidobacteraceae bacterium | reverse complement strand
TCGCCCTCGTACCACTCGTTCCAGAAGATCTCCTCACCGGTCTGCTCCTCCGAGAAGCCCGCCATCTCGAGTCCGGTGCCGAAGCAGCTCTCGCACCAACCATGTTTGGAGTTGAATGAGAACAGCCGCGGGTCAAGCTCGGCGAAACTGCGCCCGCAGGAGGGGCACGCGCGTTTCGTCGAGAAGATCACGGTGTCGGCGGAGCCGCCGTTCCGTGAACTGGCACGGCGGCCGCGGCGCGCGGCCGCAGGAGCTTTCGCGCGAGTGCTCGTCGAGACGCTCGGGGGCGCTTCGGGCGACCGGCTCGCCGGCAGCACGCTCACGAGTCCCTTGCCGTAATCGAGCGCGCGCGCGAGCGCCTCGTGCAGGGCGCCGTCGTTGCGCGCACTGACTTCGAGCGTATCCACGGGAAGCTCGATCGTGTGCTCCTTGAACCGGTTGAGCCGCGGCCAGCGCGCAGTCGGCAGCAGCGTGCCGTCGACGCGGAGCTCCTTGTAGCCCTTCTTCGCGGCCCATTTGGCAAGGTCGGTGTAGAAGCCCTTGCGAGCGACGACGAGCGGTGCGAGCAGCGTCACGCGCTGGCCGCGATAGTCCTTCTGCAGCCTCGCGGCGATCGAGCCCAGGCTCTGCGGCTCGATGCGCGTCTCGCAATCGGGGCAGTGCTGCACGCCGAGCTTCATGTAGAGCACGCGCAGGAAGTGATAGATCTCGGTAAGCGTCGCGACGGTGCTCTTGCGGCCGCCGCGGCTGGTCCGCTGCTCGATCGCGACTGTCGGCGGAATCCCGAAGATCGCGTCCACATCGGGCCTGGAAGCCGGCTGGACGAACTGCCGAGCATACGCATTGAGCGATTCGAGGTAACGGCGCTGACCTTCGTTGAAGAGGATGTCGAAGGCGAGGGTGGACTTGCCGGAACCCGAAACGCCGGTGATCACGGTGAAGCGATCGTGCGGAATCTCCACATCGATGCTTTTGAGGTTGTGCTCGCGTGCGTTGTGAATGACGACGGCGTTGCGTGCCCGCGCGGCCGAGTGATCGCGCAACTGCGCTGCGACAGGGGCGGGCGCATCGGCGACGCCGGGTGCCGGCTCGCCCGATCCCTCGGCGAGCGCGCGCTCATAGGCCTCGAGTGCGTGGCCGGTATATGAGCCGGCGTGCGCACGCACCTCAGCGGGCGTGCCCGTGCAGACGATCTGGCCGCCGCGCTCGCCGCCCTCGGGGCCAAGGTCGATGACCCAATCGGCGGCGCGGACCACATCGAGGTTGTGCTCGATGACGAGCAGCGAGTGTCCCGCGCCGAGGAGCTTGCGAAAGGCGCGCAGGAGCTTCGCGACGTCATCGAAGTGCAATCCAGTCGTCGGCTCGTCGAACAGGAACAGCTTGCCGCGATGAGTGGTCTGCGGCGCACCGGCGTCCGAGGCAGCCGCAAGGTGGCCGGCGAGCTTCAATCGCTGCGCTTCACCGCCCGAGAGCGTCGGAACTGGCTGGCCGAGCCGCAGGTACTCGAGCCCGACATCGGCAAGCGGGCGCAGCCGCGCCGCGAGCTCGCGCGATTCGGCAAAGAAGGCGATGGCTTCCGTGACCGTCATATCGAGTACATCAGCGATGCTCGCGCGGCGCCCGTTTGTGCCTTCGCGCTTCACCTCGAGCACCTCGTCGCGGTAGCGGCGCCCGTCGCAGTCGGGGCAGCGCAGGTACACGTCGGAGAGGAACTGCATCTCGACGTGCTCGAAGCCGTTACCGCTGCAGGTCGGGCAGCGCCCATTTCCGGAGTTGAAGCTGAACG
Organism: Steroidobacteraceae bacterium; assembly: GCA_036495325.1. Taxonomy (GTDB): domain Bacteria; phylum Pseudomonadota; class Gammaproteobacteria; order Steroidobacterales; family Steroidobacteraceae; genus JASHUC01. The sequence continues at coordinate 3,465 of DASXNC010000139.1, read as the reverse complement.
TGCCCGGCGTGTAGCGCCGCTCCTGGGCGGCAGGCTCGGATGCGTAGAGCTCGCGCACGATGTCGAATGCGCCGACGTAGCTTGCCGGATTCGAGCGCGTGGTGCGGCCGATCGGCGTCTGATCGACGAGCACCACATCGTCGATCAGCTCGGCGCCGCGCAAGGAGGCGAACTCACCGGGGGCCTCGGTCGGCCGCCCGAGATATTTGAGCAGCGCCGGATGCAGCACGTCCTCGACGAGCGTCGATTTGCCGGAGCCCGACACGCCGGTCACGCACACGAGGCGCTTGAGCGGAATGCGGACATCGATGCCCTTCAGGTTGTGCTGGCGAGCGCCACGAACTTCGAGCCACCTGTTGGCGACAGCCTCTGCAGTAACACCGTCCGTGACACCGCCGGCACCTTGTACATCAGTGACACTCCTCGACGACGGTGCCACCCGACGACGGCCCGCCAGGTAGTCGCCAGTGAGTGAGCTGCGACAGGAGCGGATGTCCTTGGGAGTGCCGGCGAAGACGATCTCTCCGCCGCGCTCGCCCGCCCCCGGGCCCATGTCGAGGAGGCGGTCGGCCTCGAGCATGATTTGCGGGTCGTGCTCGACGACGAGCAGCGAATTGCCCGCATCGCGCAGCCGCTTCATGACCGCGATGACGCGCTGCATGTCGCGTGGATGCAGGCCGATGGAGGGCTCGTCGAGCACGAACAGCGTGTTGACGAGCGAGGTGCCGAGCGCGGTCGTGAGATTGATGCGCTGGACCTCCCCACCGGAGAGCGTACGCGACTGGCGATCGAAGGTGAGATAGCCGAGCCCCACATCGACCAGGTAGCCGGTACGGCTCACGATCTCCCGCATGAGCAGATCGGTCGCTTCATCGAGCGGAGCGGGAAGTACGATGCGGCGGAAAAAATCGCACGCGCGCTCGATCGGCAGCAGCATCAGGTCGTGCAGCGTCAGCCCGGGGAGCGATGCGAGCGTATCCTCGCTCCATTGCACACCGTTCGGCCGGAAGCGCGGCGTACCCGCGAGCACGCGTTCGGCCAGATCACGACTGCCGAGCCGATAGAGGAGCGCCTCGGTCTTCAGGCGCGCCCCGCCGCACGCCTCGCAGGGGGTATACGCGCGATACCGCGACAGCAGCACGCGCACGTGCATTTTGTAGGCCTTGGTCTCGAGCCATTTGAAGAAGCGGCGCACGCCGTACCAGACGCCGTCCTCCCACCGGCCCTCGCCCTCGATCACCCACGCTTTCTGATCGGCGTTGAGCTCGCGCCACGGCCGGTCGAGCGGCATGCCGCGCCGCTTCGCAAACTTCACCAGGTCTTCCTGGCACTCTTTGTACGACTCGGTCTGCCAGGGCCTCACGGCGCCCTCGCGCAGCGATTTGCTCTCGTCGGGGATCACGAGGCCGTAGTCGATACCGATCGTGCGTCCGAAGCCGCGGCACATCTCGCAAGCGCCGACCGGTGAGTTGAAGGAGAACAGACTCGGGCTCGGCTCGCGGTAGGAGATGTCGCACTCCGCGCAGTGCAGATCGCTCGAATAGCGCCACATGGCGCGGCTTACCGCTGGGTCTCCATCGTCGATGACGTGCACGCTCGCGCGGCCGCGCCCGACGCGCAGCGCGGCCTCGAGCGATTCGAGCACCCGGCCGCGCTCGGCGCCCGAGGCGCGAAAGCGATCCTGGACCACCTGCAGCACCGGGGGCGGAGCGGCGGTCTCTTTCTTGTTCTTGCGGCGGCCGCGACGTGCTGCTGGCGCAGTCACCGTAGTCGCGGCCGCAGTCGGCGCAGCCGAAGTGGGCGCGGTCGCTGCAGGCGCTGCGGTGGGCTGCTCGAGGTAGCGCGTGTAGCCCTGCTTCGCGAGCAGCTCCCGCACTTCGCGCTCCTCGAAGCTCTTCGGCACCGGCACCGGGAAGCACAGCGCAAGGCGTGGATCTCCGGCGGCCTGGGCACGCTCAACGAGATCGGCGTAAATGCTTTCCGGGGTGTCGCGGCGAACCGGACGGCCGCAGCACTGACAGTAGAGAGCCGCCCCGCGCGCGAAGAGCAGCTTCAAATGGTCATTGAGCTCCGTCATCGTGCCGACGGTCGAGCGCGAGGTGCGTACGGGGTTCGTCTGGTCGATCGCGATCGCGGGGGGAATACCGGAGATCGAATCGACCTGCGGCTTGTCCATCCGATCGAGGAACTGCCTCGCGTACGGGGAGAAGGTCTCGACGTAGCGGCGCTGCCCCTCGGCGTAGAGCGTGTCGAAGACGAGCGAGGACTTCCCGGAGCCCGACACTCCCGTGACGACCACCAGCTCGTTGAGCGGAATCTCGAGCGTGAGATTCTTCAGATTGTTCTGGCGTGCGCCGTGCACGCGGATGGCGTCTGACATCTGCTTCCGTGTCATGTAATACCGCGCGGGGAAAGGCGCGCAGTCCGAACTGACCATTATAAAGCAGGCGTCAAGACGCACGGCGGCCCGTTCGCTCGCGGCACGTTCGAACCGGGTACGGCCGAGGCGGGTACGCTCGATGCGGGGCGGAGTCCCGTCCAGTATCATGGGAGCGGCGACACTGGATGGACGTTCGCGGCGAGCGAACACGGACGTGAGTGACCCCGGCGTGAGCCATCGCGCAGCATTTGGTCGCGCCATCTATGCCGGGCAATGCGCGGAGGCGAAACGGGACGTCCGGGGGGTGTTTGAAAGAACCAGTCCTGCACTTGAGCTGGTTCGTGTACCTGGATATAATCACAGTATGGGGACCGCAACGATCGAGCGGGCCTATCGGATGCGGATGTATCCGACGCGCCGACAGCGAGCATTGCTCGGGCGGCTCTTTGGGGCGGGGCGATACGTGTGGAACTGGGCGCTCGCGCGGCGCACGGAAGCCTACCGGTGCGATGGCACTCGGTTGGATTGGGTGGCGCTCTCGCGCGAGCTCACGGCGTTGCGCCTGGGCGAGGGAACGAAGTGGCTCGGGGAGCTGCCGCGCGAACCGTTCACGCAGTTGCTCCGCGATCTCGAGCGGGCGTTTCAGAATTTCTTCGCGCAGCGCGCCGAGTATCCTCGTTTCAAACGCCGAGATGGCAAGTGCGCGGTGCGCTTCACGCTCGATCAGCGCCGAGCGCAATTGAAGCGCGAAGAAGCCCGCGATAGATGGGCGTACGTCAGCCTGCCTGGGCTGGGTCGGGTGAAGCTTCGACGGACCGAAGCGCTTGAGGGGCGGCTGCGCAGCGTGACGCTCTCACGCGATGGGGCGGGACGGTATTTCGCCTCGGTCACAGCAGATCGTGCGCCGCGCCAGGAAGCCCCTCCCGCGCTGCTCGAGGCGGTGGGGGTGGATGCGGGGTTGCGCGATCTGCTCGTGATCCATGATGGGACGGAGACCCGCCGTATCGACGCGCCACGCAGCCTGGCAGGCAAGCTCGTGCGAATGCGCCGCTACCAGCGGTGCCAGAGCCGCCAGCTTGCCGCCC